>JBCCZW010000014.1:0-18005 GCA_039186805.1 Verrucomicrobiota bacterium | reverse complement strand
CTTTGTGATCGACCTGCCCGAGACAGATCCCGAGCAGGAGTTCATCGTACTTGATATCGCCCCAGGAGCTCCTTTCGAACTATTGCCCGAGGATCCCCTCATTACGTTTCCAGCCGACGGCGGCTCCATTATTCGCCTATCCGACCACCCGGACGGCACCGTTCAAGTCGGCGTGCGGAACAACGATACGCCTGGATTCTTTGATCCCTTTGTGAGGTATACAGTGACCGCCGAAGGGGCTGATTTTGAAACAGGAGTGGTGATAACAAACACTGGCGACCAAACCATCGCCTTCCAAATAACCACCAATGAAATAAACCCCAACGATGGGAACTTTATCGTCCTCCAACCCGGTGGGGTATTTCGAGAGTACTTTGACATTGAACTGACTGGCTTCAACATCCGCAACCTTCACGATGTTCAATTCGAAAAAACCTTCGAATCAGATTTCGGTTGGGACTTCTCCATACCCGCAGGCCGCGAACAAGTCGTAAACATGAACCTCCAGATACAAGAGTTCTTCGACGCGGCCCTATTCACGAACTAAACAAGACTCACAACCCCCTTACCGAGTCAAAAAACTAAAGCTTAATTCGTATCCAATCAAAGGATACAATCATCTTGTTTCCTCCGGGCATTCGTTACCACATCGAGTTTCGCCATCTCATAAATCTCTATCAGACATCGAAAAGCAGGCGAGAACCTTCCCGCTCAAATGTCTACTAGCCCTAAAAATGGCAAGCCTGCCCCTAACATCCTACCCTTTGTGCCTTTAGTGTCCTTCGTGGAAGATCTTATCTTTTGTCCCCGAATTTGACACCGCCCACGCTCTCCTACATTCCTCCTCCTGCATGACCCTCGATATCGCGATCGTCCTCGCTACTCTCCTCGTCGCCCTGGTTTTGTTCGTCACCGAAAAAGTGAGGATGGACGTGACCGCCTTGCTCGTGCTAGCGACCTTGGCCTTGACCGGAATCGTGGCTCCAAACGAAGCCATCTCGGGATTCAGCAACCCAGCAGTCATCACCGTTTGGGCGATGTTCATCTTGAGCGAAGGTCTCACCAAAACCGGCGTGGCCAACGTAATCGGCCGCTTCGTGCTTCGCTTCACCGGAAAGACCGAATTTCGAATGATCGCGGTCATCATGCTGACCGCGGGTTCCCTTTCTGCGGTGATGAACAATATCGGCGTAGCCGCCCTGATGCTTCCGGTAGTCCTCAACATCGCCCGTACCACCAACGTCAGCCCTTCCAAACTCCTGATCCCCCTCGCCTACGGCTCGCTCCTCGGAGGACTCACCACCTTGATCGGCACGCCCCCTAACCTTCTCATCAGCGACGCGCTCAAGCAAAACGGCTTGGAGCCCTTTGGCTTGTTCGACTTCACCCCAATAGGCGCATGCGTGATGATAGGCGGCATACTGTTCGTCGCTCTCACTTCCAAATGGTTTTTGCCAGACAATGGAAAAGCGATAGCCACCAGCTCAGGGAGCGACATATCGTCCTTGTATCGCCAATACGAACTGGGAGAGCGGTCGTTCTTCATCGCCGTAAAGCCAGGCTCCTTTTTGGAAGGCAGAACCTTGTTCGAGAGCCAACTGGGACGCGCCTTAGGCATGCGCGTGATCGCTCTCCAAAGGGACGGTTCTACGGAGTTCTCCCCTGGGGCAGACCTAGAGCTGAGAGCAGGAGATCGCTTGCTGGCTCAGGGTCAAGCGGAGCGTCTAAAAGAGTTGCAGGGATGGATCGAGCTGATACCCGAAGCTCCCTCAGAGGATTCCGCAGAGTTGCTTTCCTCCGACCTCACAATAGCAGAAGCCACCATTGCCGAAGAGAGCGAATTGGTCGGTCAGTCGATTCGACGATCAGACTTCAGAAGGCGATTTGGCGTAACCGCATTATTGATACGCCACGGAAAAGAAACCACGGAGAGAGGATTGGCAGATCGAACCTTAGAAGCAGGAGACCGCTTGCTTCTCCAATGCAAACGAGAACAAATCGAGAGCTTGTCCGTAAACACGAACTTCTCGCATTTTGCCTTGGCCTCCCCCGAAGACGTGTCGCGTTTCTCCAAAGTACGAGATCGTCTATTCGAAATCTCTGTTCCCGAGGGATCCTGGCTAACGGGAAAGGCGATCAAGGAAAGTCACCTGAGACAGGGCTTCGATCTGCATGTATTGAAAGTCAGGAGACAAGAGGAAGATATCTTGCTTCCCGAACCGGATTTGATCTTCGAGACAGGAGACCTGCTAACTCTGCACGGTCGGCGCGAAGACCTTGCATTTCTCAAGGGCCTTCACGACTTGCAAATCGAGGTCGCCCATCAGGGTGACTCTGAACTGCTAGACTCAGAGGCGGCAGGTCTAGCCGAAGCAACGCTCTCGCCCAAATCAAAGCTGGTAGGACGAACGCCCGCAGAGCTTCGCTTCGCGGACCGCTACGGAGTGCAACTGCTGGGAATCCAGCGAGGCAATCATTCGCACCGTTCTCACCTCGGCAGCATGTCCTTGGAATTTGGTGACAGCTTTCTTCTAATGGGACCAAAAGAAAGAATGGATCTGCTGAAAGAGGACGCTGATTTTATTTTGCTCACTCAAGCCGAGCCAAAGCGTTTTAAGAAGAGCAAGGCGATTCTGGCCACAGCAATCATGGCGGCCGCTTTGGTCCCCGTATTTTTCGGATGGTATCCAATCGCTATCACCGCGGTGGCAGCCGCGGCCATCATGGTGCTAACCGGTTGCCTAAAGATGGAGGACGCCTATCGGGCCATCGAATGGAAATCGGTTTTTCTCATTGCGGGAATGCTGCCGATGGGCGTAGCCATCGAAAAAACCGGAGCAGCGGAGCTACTAGCAAATGGAGTGATGTCTCTAACTGGCGGATTCGGACCTTGGGTCGTGATCGGCAGCTTGTATTTGATAACGGCAATGGCGACGACGATTATCCCCACCTCTGCGCTGGTGGTGCTGATGTCGCCCATCGTACTGAAGTCCTGCGCCGATTTAGGCATATCGCCGCATACCGGAATGATGGCCGTGGCCCTCGCGGCTTCCGCTAGCTTCACCAGTCCGATTTCTCATCCGGCCAATATCTTGGTCATGGGTCCCGGCGGATATCGATTTTTCGACTACATCAAAGTGGGAATCCCACTAGCGCTAGTCGTATTCATCGTAGCCATGCTAAGCTTACCCTTCTACTGGCCGCTAGAGGGAGGCCAATAAGGCCCCGAACCCAACGGAAGGCGGCCATAAATTTGCAACATCGACCGCCAGATATCTTCGATTTGGCATTCCAATCCGAATTACTCACTCAACCGAACAGCTATATCCTTTCATATATATGTAACTATGAATCAGTTACATCTCCTCCCGCAAAATAGATTCGAAACGCTACGTTCAACCAGCGAAAGCAAAATAGCGGGACCTAAATCTAGGGCCCGCCATCCGTATAATCTGAATAAATCAAAGGTTCAGAATTCGATAGACGTCTTGAACTTCCAACTACGAGGACTGATAATCTGATACTTCCGGATCACTCCCTCAGAGGTGTAGCGCAGCGGCTCGAGTTGATAATCGTCGGCGAATATATTATTCACGTTGAGCTGAAACTTCAAGCGATGATTGCCCGATCCGAATAGCTTCGTCTTCATGCTGTAGGCCAACATCAAGTTCGTGCGCAGGTCGTCGCCGCTCACGTACTCTGTTGTTGAATCGAAGTCTCCCAACTCAAGCTGCGGGGTACGGTAAGTCTCGGTTTCCCCTTCAGCATTCGTGTAGTTGAAAAATCGATTCAAGACGCGTCCGTCTTTCCAATTGAAGCCGCCGCCAATCGACAGGCCCTTCAGGCGACCTTCGGAAAAGCGATAGGAAGTGAACATATTCGCCTTCAAGGGACTGACACCCGTCCCGATATCTTCGACTTCTATTTTGACCACATCGATCTCCTGATTCGCGTAGGCGTAGGTCCGCTCGATCGGATTCTTCTCTAGCAAAAAGGCGCTCGCGGCCTCTGGATCGCTCTCCAGTAAATCTTCATACTGTATCCGATCTGCGTCTACCAGAAATAGCTCGTTCAACTCGTCGAACTCCTCGAGATTGAATGCCGAACGGAAGGCTTCGTCGCTCCCGTCGCCCGCCGCGACATACGCATCGTACAAAGCGCTCGCCGCCGCGGTTTGATCGGCAATCCACTCGCGATCATTGTCGTAGAGCTTCGATCTTCCGAAATCCACCGTCTTCGAAAAATTGAAGACCATCTTCCAGTTCTTGGTGAAGTTCGCTACAAGCCGCGCATCGAAACCACGGGAATCCTTGTCCATCAGCGTGGAATTCACGCCGGTCGCATTGCGCGTCTCGAACTCCTCTTCAGATATATGGCGAGGATCGCTCTCCACGAAGCCGAGGTCCGATTGAACATTCTCGAAGGTACGCCACAAGGCTCGATGCGGCTCGAGTAGAACTTCCCCAATGCGCCCCTGATTCCTCACGTTCTTCTGGCTCGAATCGAAGTAGTTGAAATTCAACGACACCTTCCGCTCGAAGAGATTGAAGCGAACGCCAATGTCCTGGCTTTTGCCCGTATTGCCCGGACCAAGACGAGCGTCCGGCAGAATCAAAACGAAAAAGTCCGGCTCCGAACGATTATCGCCTTGATTGTAAGTAAGCGACATCCAGTCGGTCAAACGATACACCGCCCCGAAAGTCTTATTCTCCGCCGTGAAGCTCGTGTCGCGAGTCGCGACCGTAGGCACGTAATACTGAGACGCATTGCTGGACGCCAGGCTGCCATCCAGATTGGTCACGATGTAATCCGCGGCCGCCAAGTCGCTCAGGGCGAAACTGCCGTCCGCATTAAGGATCGGATCGCCGTTCTCGTCCTCCAGCACCGCGCTGTTGGCCCGCGTTCCATTATAGAGATTCGAAACGAGATCGTTGGACCGATAGCCGAACGTCGTCGTCAGCCGGTTATTGAAAAGCTTGTTTACCATGGAGAGCGTATACCCATCCACATCGTTCGTCACGCGGCGGCGACCTGCAGCATCATTAGCGACCCAGAGCGTTCCCAGCTCAAGCGGATTTCCCTCGCCATCTTCCACCAGTAGGCTCACGGGATCGTCGATATTCCCGGTACCGATATCGGAGTCGTCAAGCGGCAGTCCATCCGGACCGACTTGATAATAGTGCCGACGCCAAACGCGATTACGTCCGTTGTTAGCTTGAAAATTCAGATTATAGGCCGCCAGGTCCACGCCCGCTTCATCCGCAGTATAGATGTCGATAATCTCCCGATCCTTAATGATGGAGCGCTCCCATTCTTTCTGAAAAGTCGAAATGCCGAACTGATGCGTTCCGAAGCGATCCGAATCCACCCGATAGCCCCAGGTTCCGCGAAGAACCTTGTTGTCTATCGTAGACGTCTTTCGCACCTGCGTCTGCTCGGAGTAGAGCCAGAAGTTCTCCCCGGACGGCCCAAAGGGGTTCTCGATCCCATCGAACGGCGAGGCATTGGCTATCCCGTCATAGACCTTCACCACATCGGCCTTAACGCTCAAACCGCGTCCATTCGGCGATCGATCGAAGGCGCTATTCTGCGAGTCGAAAAAACTTACGTTAAAGTACATATTCGGCGCAATTCGCTGGGAGAGCGATAGCTTCAGGTTCTTGATATTCTCCGTGCGAAACGAGTTCTCCCCAAAGGGAGTAAACTGCGAGAGATCGATCTCCTCCTCCGAAAACATTCGGTTGGATACCAAGGGCTGCGAATTGGGGTTGTGAGTCACCGGCAAAATGTTTCCCGCATCCGTGGGCAACCCGGCGGCCGCGAAATCGAGATTGTCGATGTAGATCAGGCGACGCGCGTTGTTCCCTCGATTCAAACCATTGGCATTGAGATTAGCGTTATTGGCGCCGCGGCTTCTGTTAAATGAAGCGTAGTCGCCCGTATCGTAACGAGCCAAATAGTCTTCGCTCAAGCGAGCCTCCGTCCACTCCGTATAGCCATCGGTCGCTCCTTGATTCACCGAGAAACTAGAGTCGCGATGAGCATTTTCGTAAGACGCATTGATCGTCGTTCCTTCGAAAGGATTATAGCTCAGAACAAAGGTATTCCGACGCTGCTCGTTCCACACGTCTTCCCGCCAGCCCTCCGCATCGTCTAAAAGCGAGATCGCCCGGAAGCCCAACTTATCATCTATAAGCGATTTGTTGATGTTGAGCACATTGCGGAATTTGCCATCAGAACCCACCGTGGACTCAAGCAAATACGAATCGCGACGCATATTCGCAGTCTGTGTAGTCAGATTGATCAAGCCTCCGGAACCGCCGAAGCCAAACAGAATGGCGTTCGGTCCCTGGGAAATCTCAGCCCGCGAGGTATTGTAAGTATCCACGCTTCCACCGCCTCCCATGTAGTCCACCGTCACCGAAGCCGTTTGTCCGCGAATATCTCGACGCCCATTTGGGTTAAAGGAAATCTCGGAGCCCACTTGATCCTCCGAATCAAGCTTGTCTTCCTCGTAGTAGGACTCGGCATTGATGCTGTAGAGAAGTATATCCTCCACGCTCTCCGCCCCGACGTCCTCCAAGAAGTCCGCGGTCAAGACCGTCACCGACTGAGCCACATCATCCAGCGACATGTTCATGCGACTGCCCGAAAGCGTGTTTTCCGCGCGGTAACCCTGGTCTCTCGATCCATCCACTTCAAAAGGACTGAGCTCGAAAACATCCGAGCTATCGGAAGCGCCTGTCTCTTCCGACTGAGCCTGGACGCCCGCTCCAATTTGGAAGGTCGCCAGAAGGCATAAGATTTTACAAAAGGCGCGCTTGGAGGAGCCGCGAAGGATAGCAATTTCTAGAGGTATCTTAGTAGTATTGTTCATTGGTTTTTCCGATTTGCAATGAGGTCCCGCCGCGCGACGTCTAGATCTTCGGAAAGGGGTAACGAAGGCGGCGAACCAGAGAATCGCAGATTCCAGCTTCGTTCCCGTATCGCTGGAAGACTGCGATTCGCATTATAGCTTTTTACCCCCAGCTTTCGTCTGATAAATCCTTTCAATGATTAGACTATCCTTCCCAAAAGGTTGAGTTAGACGGGAATACTCTGCTTAAATGGATTCGACATTTCAAAAGCGGCGCCCCACCCCATTCGCGCCTAAACTCCGCCACAACCGTGCCCCTTCAGCCACAACAGCGACCACCCCAACGTCGAGACAAGATTCGCCGGAGACCGCTGCTGTTCTGTCATGAGATGCGGAAGAAGACCCTCGCTCTGCTGCTAATCCTTATCCCCCTATCATGGGCCGCTCGCAACTACACTCCCGAACAAGAAGACCTCGTAAATCTATCCAGTCAGTGGAAACGGATCGAAGGCGTCGATTCGGGCTCCATACGCTGCATCGATATCGCCCCAGACGGCGCCGTCTGGATGGGTTGGCCGGGACAAGTCGCCCGCTTCGACGGCATAAGCTACGAGTACTTCGGCGGAGACGGGAAACTAGACGACGTTCAAAATCGCATCATAAAGGTCACGAAAAGCGGAGACGTCTATCTCATCGGGGCCACCAAGATCTTCCGCAAGAGGGGGGAAGACTGGCAGCTCATCGGCGAAACGGACAGCCGAACCAACGCCGTCAGAGCCATCGAGGCCGCAGATGGCTCCCTATGGTACCCCACCCAGAATCAGCTCGTCGGCATTCAGGGATCTCACGTCTATCAATCCCCCCAAATCGGCGTACAACTGCAAGACCTCGCGATAGATGCAGAGGGCGCCTTTTGGTTGGTCTCCTCTAATGGCGACATCACTCGTTGCCGCTACGAAAACGAAACTCCAATTATAGATCGAACATGGAGCGGCCAACTCAACGCTCACAGCCGAAAGTACGCCCGCTACGCGCGCCTTCACGCCGCCCGCGACGGTAAAATCTGGGCCGTGAATTCGACTCCCGAAGACCCTCCCATATATATCGAACCAGGATCCGAGCAATGGACCGCTATCGATCTTAAGAGCACCGAAGGAACCCATCGCAACTACTCGTTACTCGAACCCATTCCTGGGACCCTGCTCATATCCGGAAACAGCTCGCTCTCCAAATGGGAAAATGGGGTGGTGCGCACCTATGAGAGAGCCGACCTCAATCTGTCTTTCCAAGACTCCATCTTGTTGGATGGAGGAAACGGCTTCATTTGGATCTGGGAAAGAAACATCAGCCTATTTCGCGTCGACTACGCTGGAAACCGCCGGAAAGCCTACTCCGGCCTGATCTATCAATGCGACTGGGGCAAAGGCCTCAATTGCTTTCTCAGCCAAGAAGGCGAAGTCGTCATCCAAGATATGAATACAAATCGCTGGACTGCCTACGGAACGGAAGATGGAGTAATCGATTATCCCAATTCCATCATCTGCAGTAAAAAGGGAGAGCTTTGGGCCGCTGGCACTCATGGCGACTCCGCCGCCGTCTCGCGCTTTGACGGCAAAACCTGGGAACGTATTCCTCTACCTGAACTCGGCATCCGCGTCAGTCACCAATCAGCCCTCGCCACCGACGACGGAAGCCTCTACTTCGGCTCGGGACACGGCGTCCACTTCCGTCCCCAAATAGGCGGCGTGCTTCGCTTCGCGCCTCACCAACACGGCTACCGTAAAGAACACATCCTAACCGACCCCAAGCGAGTCGTTGGACTTCATCAGAATCGTCAAGGCAAAATCATTCACGCTCACCGCGGCCTATTCGCGCTTGAGGAGAAGGGATCCCATCGGATCGAAACCCCAGCATCCCTCGTCTTTAACTGGATCGACGACTTCATAATCAATGAAGATGGCCGCATATGGTCGGCCAACTGGGGCCGCGGTATCGTTTCCTTCGATACAAGGGAGAGTTCGTCCTACACCACGGAAAACGGTCTCAGCTCAAACTACGTCTCCAGTTTATTGAGACTTTCTAGCGGCGACATTCTCGCTCTCACTCACGCCGGAATCGACCGCTTCGACGGACAATCCTGGCGCCCGACCGGCTACCCCAAAGCGCACGCTTTCAGAGAGGGCTCTTACCTAAAGGAATCCAGCCGCGGGACGATCTGGGCGAATTTCGCAAGTCGCAGCTGGTTTTTCCGCAACGCCAGACAACAAGACTACATCCGCTCGCTGAGAGCTGTCGAGTACACGCCCGACCGCTCGCCGCCAGAGACGACCGTCGCGATCGAGACCATCGAAGACTCGTATTCAAATACCATATACGCAAAGTTCTCCGGGCGCGATCGCTGGGCGGAAACGCCCGACTATCAATTGCAGTATTCCTACCGTATTAACGACAGCGAATGGTCGGATTTCGTCGACGAGAAGTCCATCCATCTTTCCGGACTATCCCCAGGACAACACCGCTTCGAACTCAAAGCTCGAGATCTAGAAGGCAACGTTGATCCCTCCCCCGCCCGCGCCAGCTTTTCCATCGTTGTCCCTTTCTGGCAGACCAGACCTTTTCTCTACGGGGTTATCCTCCTCTGCATCGCCGTTGTGGTCCTGGCCATCGCGCTCTTCGCGCAAAGAATGAAGCACGTCATCGAAATGGACAAAGCCCGCATGCGCTTCCTCACCAACATTTCCCACGAACTCCGCTCCCCGCTCGCCCTGATCACGTGGCCTCTAGAAAAACTCGCAAAACATCCCAAAGAGAAGCCGGATCAAAGCGGACTTGCCATGGCGCTCCGCAATGCCAAACGCTTAAACCAGCTCGTCGAGCAACTCTTGGACTACCGAAAAGCCGAAGCTGGCGAGATCATTCCAAACCCGAAGATCGGCGACCTCGTACAGTACCTGAGACTCCTCATCTCCGACTTCGAAAACCTCGCTCACTCTCACAAGCAAACCGTCCGCATGTACTGCGACGAAACGTCCTACAAGACGCTATTCGACGAAGACATCCTACGAAAGATCATCGACAATCTCATCTTTAACGCCCTCAAATACTCTCCCGACGGAGCCAACGTCAGTCTGTCCTTGAAATTTGGATGCATCGACGATTTTGGATCCGACCGCGCCCGCATCATCGTCGAAGACAACGGAATCGGTATCGAACGCGACGTCCAAAAACACATTTTCGAGCCCTTCTACAGCGGCAAAAAGAAGCTGAACAACGCTCGTAGCTACGGCGTCGGCCTGGCTTTCGTCAAAGAACTCGTCGATACGCTTGGCGGCGAAATAAGCGTTCTGAGTCCTCTTTACAAAAGAAACGGCGAAACCAAAGGAACGCGCTTCACCATCGAACTCCCTAACCTTGCTCGACTGGAAGAAATGCAAAGCGGTGACGCCTCCGCTAATATCCAACGCGAAGCCCCCATCCCCTTCCCCAGCCAGGCCAATGCGAAAGAGGGAGACAAAAACGTCGTCATTCTTTTGGTAGACGATCATTCCGAACTCCGGTCCTACGTAGCCAAGGAACTCGCAGACGAGTACACGATCATCCAAGCGGAAAACGGTAAGCAAGCCCTCGACCTCGCAATCGAAACGATTCCTGACGTCATTCTTTCCGACGTCGTCATGCCGGAAATGGATGGCATTCGCTTCTGCGAACGCCTCCGAGCTCATAAGGCTACTAGCCACATTCCCGTCATTCTCCAAACCTCGTTAGCTTCAGAAGAAAACGAACACCAAGGCCTTGACGCCGGAGCAGTCGACTACATCCAAAAGCCCGCCTCCCTAGACGTAATAAAAAAGCGAATACACAATCATCTGGAAAATGTCCGACGCTACGCCGAGCACCTCAACGCCAAATTATTCGCGCCCCAAGGAGAATCCCTCAATGAAGAGCGTAACCCCGAGGTCGAATTCGTTAACCAGGTACGCGATATCCTTCATGAGAAGTGGGACCGCTTCGAATTCAACGTCGAAACGCTCGCCGAAGATTTGGGAATGAGCAAAAGCTCCCTCTATCGAAAATTCAAAGCCATTGCCCAAACCTCCCCTGCCGAAATCATAATGAACTACCGCATGGATCGAGCGGCAGAAATGCTGACTCAAGGTCATCTCGTCTCAGAAGTATCCGAGAAGATCGGCTACTCCGAAGCCAGTCCCTTTAACCGCGCCTTTAAAATCCGCTTCGGCTGCACCCCCACCGAATACCGCAAAAAAGCTCGTGCCTGAAATCGCTCCCCTGAAACAATAAGGCGTTAATCTGTGTTGTAAGGACATCGTAATTTCCATGCCCCGCAAAAAACGCAAAAACGCCCTCACCTTCTGGCTCATAGCTGCATCTGGACTCTTGCTCTCCGGCTCATGGGTCCTCTTTCGCGCTATTCCAATCGAAGTGCAGAACATAGAATTTACTCACCGCGATACCCACTCCGAAGTTTCCTTCAGTATCCATAACAATACTTCAGAGATGAAGCTCATTGCGGTACAGATCCTTTCGGAAAGGCATCGAAGCTCCGAGTATAGCGTCGGCACGACCCGACTCGCTACCCGCGCATTTTCCGCAAAACTGTATCCAGGAGAATCGAGGGAGTTCGACGAAATTCTCGAGTATCGCGACGGCGTCAAATTCCGCTCCTCGCGAATCTACGTCGAAGCGGCTCCCATAAGCTCACGCTCGGAACTCGAAGAGATCGCAACGCAAAGTCCAAAACCCTAGCGGCTTGCCCGAGGCATTCATCTCGCTGACAAGCTTTCCTCCAAAATCGAAGCCGCATCCAGGGGATGCTCTGCGATGCAAAGAGCCAAACGCTGACGTCCCAATTCGTATTCGCTATTCTGGTACGCCGATAAGGCCAAGTTATAGAGAAGCTTCGACCGCCTCAAGCCGGAGCTTTCGAGGGGCAGCAACTTTTCCCAAATTTCCTCCGCCCTTTCCCAATCTTGAGCTTCCCTCGCCAAATGACCCGCCATCCTAAGCTCCTTACGATACGAGCTTGAAGCATCCATAAACACCAAGTCCCCCAAGGGAAGATGTATCGGCCGTAGCGACTTCAGCATCTTTGAGAAATTCAAGCTCACAACCTTGCGGCTGTTCTGGGTAAGCTGCGCATCGCAACTGATAGGCTAACGATACTTTTCCTTGTAAACCGAAGTAAATTCCGCCGAGTCGATCAGCTTCCCATTTACTCCATCATAAATGCTGAACCCGCAGGTCGCTTTCACCTCGCTATCCTTAACGTTTCTTAGCTCGTAGAACACGCTGCTTACCGCGCTATTCACTTGCTTGCCTTTCGCATTCTCTAGAATCGATTCGCTCAAAGACACCCAAGCCCCCTCATACATCCCCATTTCCCATTCACTATTCGCCACTCCTCTACTTTCCCCCATACCAAACGCCTCGATTCCATCGATGCTCTCTCATCTTGATTAGCAACTCCTCGCTCGCATCAGGCAAATCCGAAACCGCGCAATTCAAGTCCACCTGCCGCTCATTCCGCATCCCAGGAATCACGCAGCTCACTGCCGGGTGCGCCAACACATACTTCAGCGCGAATTGCGGCATCGCGTATCCACTTCCTTCAATGTCGGCTTTGATCTTCTCCACGCGATCCACCGCGCGATCCATACGATCCCCTTCAAAATACCCGCTTCGAAAATCGCCCTCTCCAAAGGCATACCCCTTCTCGAACTTCCCGGTCAAAGAACCCTCATCGAAGGCCACTCTCACGATGATTCCAACACCCATCTCTTCCGCCACCGGCAGCAACTCAGCGGCCGGTTCCTGCTCGAAGATATTATGGATTACCTGAACCGTATCCACCAACCCAGACTTCATCAAATCTACCACCGCATTCTGATCCTGCTCCGGCGTCGATACGCCGACAGCCTTCACCTTTCCCTCTTCCTTCAGCTTCTGCAATATCTGAAACGGCTGAGCCTCCTTATTCCACGCCCGCGTCCAAGTGTGCAATTGCAACACATCAATTGCCTCCGTATCCAAATTTCTTAGACGCATCTCGATATTTTCCCGCAAGTAAGCCTCTGAATAGCGATCCTCCCATTTGCAATACGGCGAAGGCGGCCAAGGGCCCGCCGCTGGAGGCGTCTTAGTCGCCACCACAACCTCCTCTGACCTCTCCTTCAAAACCTGTCCGATAATCCGTTCGCTCCGGCCATCGCCGTACCCCGCCGCAGTATCGATCAAACGCACTCCACTATCGATCGCCTTATGTAACGCTTTCAAAGACTCATCATCGCTTTGCTCGCCCCAACCGCCGCCAATGGCCCACGCCCCAAACGAAATTTCCGAAACCTCAAACCCAGTTTTCCCAAGAGAACGATACTTCATCCCGCCATCCTCAAAACAAAATCTCCCACCGCAAGCATCAACCCTAATCATACATAAGTAGACCCGTAAACCAACCAGTACCCATCATCCCACTACCATCCTGAATACTGTAGGCCGAGGCTGTCTACCCTCCGTAGCTTTATGCGTAGGACGGGCTGACCCGGCACATCAACCAAAGTAGCATCGGATGTAAGTCCGATGAATCTCAACAACCTCCACTTTCCGCCTCACACCTCCCAATCTTAACAAAATCACCCAAACGCAAACTAACCCGACAACCCCTTTCCCAACCATGAAACGCCTACTCCCCCTCTTCTTCCTAACCCTTTCAACATTCACCATTCCACATTCACTATTCGCCGCTAACGCGGCGCAGCCCAACATCGTCATCATTCTCACCGACGACCAAGGCTGGGGCGACCTCTCCCTCCACGGCAACACCAACCTCAGCACGCCCAACATCGATAGCCTCGCCCATCAAGGCATCGAGTTCACCCATTTCTACGTCTGCCCCATCTGCTCCCCCACCCGCTCCGAATTCCTCACCGGACGCTACAACCCCCGCGGAGGCGTCCGCTCGGCCAGCCGCGGCGAAGAGCGCATGGACCTCGACGAAACCACCATCGCCGAAATCCTCCGCGACAACGGCTACCGCACCGCAGCCTTCGGCAAATGGCACAACGGCATGCAGCCCCCCTACCACCCCAACGCCCGCGGCTTCGAAGAATACTACGGCTTCTGCTCCGGCCACTGGGGCAACTACTTCGACCCCATGCTCGAACACAACGGCCAAATCGTGAAAGGCGAAGGCTTCATCATCGACGACTTCACAAACCGCGCCCTTGATTACATCGAAAAGCACAAAGACGAACCCTTCTTCGTCTACCTCCCCTACTGCACCCCTCACTCCCCCATGCAAGTGCCCGATCGCTTCTGGGAAAAATTCAAAGACCACGACCTCCCCCTCCGCGCCCGCACCACCGACAAAGAAGATCTCACCCACTCCCGAGCCGCCCTCGCCATGTGCGAAAACATTGACTGGAACGTCGGCCGCGTCACCCAAAAGCTCGAAGAGCTCGGCATCGCCGACAACACCATCGTCATCTATTTCTCCGACAACGGCCCCAACGGCTACCGCTGGAACGGCGACATGCGCGGCCGCAAAGGCTCCGTCGACGAAGGCGGCGTCCGCTCTCCCTTTCTCTTAAAATGGCCCGCCAACATCGCTGCTGGCCAAAAAGTCGACCGCATCGCCGGCGCCATCGACCTTCTTCCTACTCTCGCCGAAGTCGCCGGTATCAAAAAATACGATACCAAGCCCCTCGACGGCACCAGCCTCGTCCCCCTCCTCCAAAATCCCAAGACCAACTGGCCCGACCGCATCTACGTCAATCACTTCAAAGGCAAAACCAGCATCCGTACCCAAGGCTTTCGCCTCGACCACCAAGGCCGCCTCTACGACATGATCAACGACCCCGGTCAACGTATCGACGTCACCCACGCCTACCCAGAAGTATCCAAACAACTTATACAGGCCAAAAAAGACTTCGAGCAAAACGTCGTCTCCGAACTCGGCGAAAAAGTCGTCCGCCCCTTTCTCATCGGCCACAAAGACTTCACCTTCACCCAAATGCCCGCCCGCGACGCCACCACCACCGGCAACATCAAACGCAGCGGCCGCGCCCCCAACTGCTCCTACTTCTACAACTGGACCGACACCAACGACCGCATCACTTGGGACGCCGAAGTCCTCACCACCGGTACCTACCGCGTAGAAGCCTACTATACTTGTCCCCAAGAAGACATCGGCTCCACCATCGAACTCTCCCACGGCAAGTCGAAGTTAGTGGCCAAAGTCACCCAAGCCCACGACGGCCCCCTCATCGGCCCCGAAGACGACCGCTTCCTCCGCAAAGGCGAAGGCTATGTGAAAGACTTCAAGTCAATGAACCTCGGCACCATAAAACTCAAAAAAGGCCGCGCCCCCCTCCAACTCCGCGCCCTAGACATCCCGAATAACCAAGCCCTAGAACTCCGCCTCCTAATGTTCCACCGCCAAGACTCCTAAACCCCAACCTCCAGGTAGGGAGGACTGGCTCAGTCCTCCGCAAAGCCCAAAATAAAAGTAGCATCGAGAGTAAGCTCGATGACTCCATAGCCCAACCTAAACCTTTGATGGCAACGCCATCCATGCGACTGCCCCGGCAGTCCTAGCGACACAGTCGCGATGACCCAAAACAAACACCAAACCATGAAACCCATCACCCCCCTCTCCCTACTCACCCTCTCTTTCCTAACCGCCTGCGCCCAAGCCCCCCAGACTCCCAACACCCTTTCCTCCGCCGAAAAATCCGAAGGCTGGCAACACCTCTTCGACGGCCAATCCCTGTCAGGCTGGCGTGGATACAACCAGATCGAACTCCACAACGCCTGGACTGCCCAAGACGGCGCCCTTGCCCTGTCCGCCAAGACCGCCGACCGCCCCCAAGTCAACATCATCACCGAAGAAAAATTCGACGACTTCGACTTCCGCTTCGAATGGAAAATTACCCACGGCACCAACTCCGGCGTCATGTTTCACATCGGCGAAGGCCCCAAGAAGCCCTACCACACCGGACCCGAATACCAGATCATCGACAACCACGGCTACCGCGACAAAAACGGCAACCCCGTCGGCGTCAAACACCACACCGCAACACTCTACGGCATCGAAGAACCCGCCAGCGACGAAACCAAACCCATCGGCGAGTGGAACCAAAGCCGCATCCTCGTCCAAGGCAACAAAGTCGAACATTGGCTAAACGGCGTCATCATCGCCAAATACGAAATGCACAGCGCCGACTGGAAAGCCAAAGTCGCCCAAACCAAATTCGCCACCTGGGAACACTTCGCCGCCACCGGCCAAGGCCACCTCGGCCTCCAAGATCACAACCACCCCGTCTGGTTCCGCAACCTAAAGATCAAACGCCTCTAAGTCACCAAATCTCTTGGAGGGTCCGCGGCCCCGCGGACCGCAAAGCCCACCATCAGGTAGGGAGGAGCGGCCCGCTCCTCCGCAAAGCCCACCATCCCGTAGCGCCTCTGCTTGCAGACGGCCTCCAGCGCCCAGCATCATTATCCACCCCTCTCCCTTCGAGCCCCAGCGAGAACCCTGCATAGCCCTCGCGGCGACGCATGGGCTACAAATTCCTCTCCACCCGCTTACGATACTCGCTCCGAAACACCGCCGGCGCCTGTCCCGTCCCCTTCTGAAAGATCTTCGCGAACGCCGCCGTATTCGCATACCCCAACTCAAACGCGATCTCCTTAATCTGCATCCGATCCTCGATCAGCAACTCCATCGCATACTCCAGTCGTTTTTGGATACGAAACTGAGCCGGTGAAATATCCTTATACTCCCGAAACTTCTTTCGAAAAGATTCATAAGATAGCCCCAACTCCTGAGCCACCTCCTCCAACTTCAACTTCTCTCCCAAGTTCCCGCTCAACATCTCGCAAGCCCGATCGATCAAACTCGTTTCCCCCGTATCCCGATCCAATAAAGCCTCCCGCCTAAAAGAATCGATAATCAAGGGAATCGTGTCCATCAAAACACTTCGCGTCTCCCCATCCGACGAATTCCGAAACATCCCCACGAAGCTCAACAGTCGCTTCACAAAACCCAAGTCGATCCCCGCATCGAACACCGAAGGCTCCATCCGAATAATCCCCGTACTCGCGAAACTCTCGAACAAAGAATCCGGAATGATCATAAAAAACTCCACATGATCAAAAGCCTCCTCCCGATGAATCCCGTATTCTCTTTCTGGATATCGCTGCACCACACTCCCCGGCTTAAACCGATACGTCTTCCCCTCTGAATCCCGAAACGACCCCTCCCCCTTCAGTATGTAAGAAATCGAATACTCCGGCTGGGCCGCACCCTCCTTCCGCGTACTCATCTCCGGCAAGCCCACATGAAACCCCGTCGAGATCAGCCCACCCTTTTTCTCCCCGTCTACAAAACGGTGATACACCTCGCGCTCAATCGCCTCAATCTCGTTCCACGCGTCGCTCATTACGCCTTTCCCAAAAAGAATCCGGAAATTACCAAAAAGAATGGCTCCTCCGACTTGTGACGCGACCAAAAATCGAGAAGATATAACAATCGCGTCCTAACCCCACGCCATTATGCCCCAAGAACACCTAAAGACCACCCGGCGAAGCTTCATCAAAGCGTCTACCGCCTTCGCCGCCTTCAGTCTTCTTCCCAGCGGACTGCTCGCCAACAGCCCCAATGGCCGACTCCAAGTAGCCCAAATCGGCGTCGGCGGCAGAGGCAAGGTCAATCTCAAGCGCATCATCAAACCCACCCAAACCGACCTCGTCGGAATCTGCGACGTAGACAACCTCTTCCTCGACGAAGCCACCACCGTCGTCCCCGAAGCCAAAAAGTTCCGCGACTACCGCAAACTCCTCGAGCAACTCGACGACCGCCTTGACGCCGTTCTCATCTCCACCCCCGACCACATGCACGCCCCCATCGCCAAGGCGGCCATGCTCCAAGGCAAACACGTCTATTGCGAAAAACCCCTCGCCCACAACGTCTCCGAAAACCGCGAGCTCAATCTCCTCTCCCAAGAAAAGAATCTAGTCACCCAACTCGGCATCCAAAACGCCGCTGGCCTAGGCTACCGCACAACCCTCCACTATATCCGCAGCGGACTCATCGGCAAAGTCAGCGAAGTCCACGTCTGGTCCAACAAAGAATGGG
>JBCCZW010000013.1:0-18026 GCA_039186805.1 Verrucomicrobiota bacterium | reverse complement strand
CTGCGAGAAGGTCTTGAACGCGGGACTGCTAAGCGTGGCGTCCGAGACGATGAACACGATGACGTTGAAGTTGCGCATCGTGTCCACGAGGAAGGGTAAGCTGAGTAGTAGTGAAAGAATGAATACTGATTGCTGGAAGAGCGTTTGGGTCATGGGAAGGAATTCAGGTACGGGGATGCGTTGCGAAACGATTCCGGCGCCGATAATGATCAGATTTATAAGAAGAAAATGAATTGCGATGAGGGCTACGGGTTTGCCGGCGAGCTTTAGAAGGCCGCTGCGATTCATTGAAACGGCAAGCGACTTATGCCAATTGGAGTAGAGTTCGGTAAACTCTGAGGCGGCTTTGGGCGACACTCTGCCGATAAAGCCGAGGATTTTCTTCTCGTTCTTGATTAGGGCGGGCGTGGCGAGGATGGTGACGAAGGCGACGCCGGAGGCGATGGATTGGAGGTTGGAGCTAGTCGCTCCGTATTTCGCTCCGATAGCGGCGATAACGAAACTGAATTCGCCGATTTGCGATTTTATGATGGAGGCGCGTCCAGCTTCCATTGCGGATCGACCTCCCAGAAAGAGTCCGAGCCAGCAGGAACTGAATTTCGAAACAATTACGATGGCGGACAGAACGAGGATGACCGGAGCGTTTTCCCAAAGTGAGCTGGGGTTGATGAGCATTCCGACTGATACGAAAAATAGAGCGCTGAAGAGATCGCGTAGCGGTTCGGTGAGTTCTTCGATTTGGTGCGCTATTTCGGATCGGGAAAAGATGGTTCCGGCCATGAATCCGCCGAGAGCCCATGAGAAGCTGAAGCGGTCGGCTAATAAGCTCACGGCAAATATGAGGCCGAGAGTCGCCATCGTGACGAGTTCTTTAGAGCCTTTGGATTTAAGAAGTCCGATGAGGCGTTGCGTGCCGAGTTTGCCGAGCAGAAAAACGGCGACCATGAAGATTCCAATGAATAGGGCGGAGCGGCCTACCGCCCCGGCATCTACGGAGCCTTGGGTAGCCATTCCGCCGAGGAGTACCAGCAGGAGGATGGCGAGGATGTCTTCGAGGACGAGGATGCCGACCGTGAAGTTGGCGTGCGGTTTCTTGAAGAGTCCGTTTTCGCGGAGCAGCTTCACGGATACCATGGACGAGCTTATGGAGAGGAGCCCGCCGAGAAACCAGCCGTCCATGGTGGAGAGGCCGATCCATCGCGCGGCTTCGATGCCGAGAAAGAGCATCAGGAGGGTTTGCAGAGAAATAGCGGTGAGCGCGGGACCGATCGATGCTTTGAGTCGGGAGAAGTCGAATTCTAGACCGATATAGAACATAAGGAAGATGACGCCCAGCTCGGCGAGTTCCTGCACATTGTCTATTTCGACAGGCGAGTGCCATATGCCGAGGTGGGGACCCAGGGCGAAGCCTGCAGCGAGATAGCCCAGGAGCGAAGGTATCTTGAGCTTGTGGAAGATGATCGCTGCGATAGAGGCAGCGAACATTATCCAAGCTAGATCTGTGAGGATGGAATGGCTGTGCATTGAGTTCGAAACTAGGTCTTTTGTTAAAAGTGTGGCGATTAGGGGTTGGTGGCAATTGTTTCGATGCTTCGGGGTAGTTATCGTTAAAACTTGGCTCGCGCCCTTTTTCAATACTGGTTGGCGCGTCGGTTGCTAGTAGATGAGTGAATAAGGTTGACGGGCGAATTTGAGCTAAATCTCAACCGCAGGAAAGATGAAGACTAAGTACACGAACGGAATGAAAGCAAATGTTGAGCAGGCGACTGCAAATGCAGCCCCGCGGCAGCAGCGTCCGTTTGAATCTTTGGACGACATCGAAAAGCGAATACAGGGAATCTTGCAGGGAATGATGCGAGAACGCTGGCTTCCGATCGCTTTGAGGAGTTTGATCGTGGAAGAAGTCGCTTCGATGAGGATGATTTTGAAGGAGAGCGCTTCAGCTATGCCTAGGTTGGCTCAAACGAGCCACAGCTTGGCTTTATCGACTTTCACTTTTGGAGACTGTATGTATGATTCTGATACAGTACGCCAGATAAGGGTATTGGATTTGGAGCTAAATCCAAACGCCTTAGTTTTCGCTGGTTTGATTGAAGGAGATTTTGCCTCGGAGCTCGCCTCTTAAATTTGTTATTAGTTCGAATCGTCAGGATCATTGCAGCCGGGCGTTTTTGTCCGGTTGCATGTTCTATAGTCTTTTTCTCTCCCTGGAACACGCCCTAATGTTCAGAATTTGGACGCGAAAATAGAAGATCGATTCGCGCTCGAGCGCTATTGAAAGGTAATTTGAATGGAAGTTCCCTTTGTGAAGTTTGTTACCACGGAAGAGGGATCCTCTACCGGGTAACTGCGAGTTTAACCCTTTCAATCGCAAGGAACCCGCGGGCAGCTAAGATCTGCTTGGCGATGCATTTGTATCAGCAATGTAGATACTAGGAGCAGTCGAAGTAGCGGGACCTTTGATTCATATCCTCTTTGTTCCTTTTCTGCGGCCAGTCATGTTCATTTTTTAGAGGTAGGTTCTAGACTGAAAATGTCCTGATCGATTGTACGAAGAACTTATTTTCCCGCGGGTGGCTGTTTCGAGACGATTTCGGTTTTACCGAGGTGAAGGATGAGTTCGCCGTCCATGTAGTACTCCACGTAGTTGGCGCTAGTGGTGACGAAGTCGGTGTAGGCATTAGGCTGCTTGCCTTGGTTGGCGGGAGATATGAGTTCGAATTCGCCGTTAAACCATTTTCTGTATCCAGACTTTGGGGCCATAGAGTTTTTGAGGATGATCTCTTTTTCTTTGCTGGCAGGGTCGAGGAGGAGGTAGATGCGCCCGTTTTCTTCGACTTTAACGTCCTTTATGATATCGGCATTGCGGAGCAGCGCGGTATAGGGACCGAAGATTTCGGCTTGATCGGCGGCTGCGATATTCTTTGCCAGAAGCGAAATGAGGACAGTGGCGAATAGTGAAGCGAGTCTTTTCATAGCGGAGACTTATTGATTGAACTCTCACCATTGCAAAAATTTGGGTTTTGGCGAGGGGATACTTGAGTTTGTCGCAGCGCGGCCCTGGAGGGTTCCAGAGCCGTGTTGGGATGGAGCTTTTAGTGACTGTGGTTGCAGACGCAGGCGTATTCTTTGTAGTCGCACGACGGGCATTCGGATAGGTTTAGATTGAGTCTCTCCATAACTGGCTCCTTCCCCGCGGAAGCGATGAAGTTGAGGATAGTGGGGTGGTTGTTGCCTTCGGGTATGGGCTTGTCGGATACAAGTAGATTGCCTTGGGCAGCGAACTTGAGGTTGGTGGGAGACATTCGCTCGCCGGTGATTGCAGTCACGGTTTGGCCGCTCGGGGCGATGACTTTGTTGTCTTCGTTTAGGAAGGCGATCTGAAGCTTTCCGTCTTCGCGTACGAAAAACTCCGCATGCGGTTCAACGGAGGTGATGATGCGCCCTCCGTTGGGCCCTGCTTCCTTCTTTGCGTGATCGTGACTGTGATCGCCGTGGGAGTGATCGTGTCCGTTGTCATGATCGTGATGGGCGTGGTCGTCGCTCTTGGAGCAGGCGGAATTGAATAGGAGCAGCGCTGCGATCGCGGCTGCGGTGATTGTTATCTTTTGTAGTGACATTTTGGATATTTTTTGATTATTTTTGAAATGGATTGATGGTCATCGGACTTACGTCCGATGCTACTTTGTAATGGGTTGAGTGATGCGGGGCTTGGTTGCCGGGTCGGCGCCCCGGCCTACAGTGGTGGCTTTTTCGGCGGAGCGCTTGGCGAAGGCGTAGAAGACGGCGGGGGTCACTCCGAGGCCTAGGAAGGTGGAGGTGACGAGGCCGCCGACGATGACGACGGCGACCGGGTGGAGGATCTCTTTGCCGGGTTCGCCAGCCGCTAGCAGGAGTGGGACGAGGGCGATGCTAGCGGATAGGGCAGTCATGAGAACGGGGACGAGTCGCTCGAGCGTTCCTCTCTCGACCATCTCTCGCGAGAAGGACTCGTTTTCGCGTTTCATCAGGTGGAGGTAGTGTGAAATCAGCATGACGCTGTTTCGGGCGGCGACACCGGCGACTGCGATAAAGCCGACGAGGGTGGCGATGCTCACGTTGTTCACCATGAGCCAGGTGAGGAAGACGCCGCCGATGAGGGCGAGGGTGATATCGGAGAGGACTTGTCCAGCGAAGAGAGCGGACTTGAAGTAGTTGAAGAGAAGGAAGGCGATGAAGACGAAGACGGCGATGCTGAGGAGAGCGATGCGTTGAGTGGCGGCTTCTTGGGCTTTGAACTCCCCTTCGAAACTGATGCTGTAGCCGAGTGGGAGCTCGACCTTTTGGGCGACCTCGGTTTGGAGGCGTTGGACGAGGCTCGTGAGGTCGCGGACGGCAGGGTTTACGCTGACGACGAAGCGGCGCTGAGTGTTTTCGCGTTGGATCACGTTCGGACCGCGGGCTTCTCGGATTTTGGCGACGAAGGAGAGGGGGATGCGTTGGTCGTTGGCGGCGTCGATGTAGAGGTCGACGAGGCGTTGAGGGGACTCGCGCCAAGTGTCGGGGAGTCGGAGAACGAGATCGATAGTGCGTTGGCCTTCGAAGAGTTCGGCGACCGTTTCGCCGCCGATGAGACTGGAGAGTTGGGCGTTTAGAGAACCGGGAGTGACGCCATAGGCGAGGGCTCGGTCGCGGTCGATTTCAATGCGAAGCTGCGGAATGGGAGCTTGGGGTTCGCCGCGCGCGTCTTCAAGTCCTGGGATGGAGCGGGCGATGGATTGGATTTGGTCGCCGAGGCGTTTGATTTCGTGGAGGTCGGGTCCATAGACTTTGATGGCGAGCTTGGCGGAGACGCCTGAGAGCATGTGACCGATACGATCAGCGAGAGGGCCGCTGATGGCGGCGAAAGTTCCGGGAATCGTCCGCATCTTTTGGCGTATTTCCTCGAGCACTACAGCTCGAGGGCGTCCGCCAGGTTTGAAGTCGATGTCGAATTCGACGGTGGAAACGGGGACGACGTGGTCGCCTCGTTCGGCGCGACCGACGCGGCGACCAACGGTACGGATTTCGGGAATTTCCTTAAGGAGGCGGTCGGCGATTGCGGAGACTTCGTTAGTTTGAGTGAGCGAGGTGCCGGGGGCGGTCGTGAGGGCGATGAGAGCGGTCTCTTCGTTGAAAGCGGGAAGGAAGTCTTTACCCATATTTTGGTAGAGGGCGACCGCTCCTGCGAGAAGAACGGCGGCAATGGCGAAGACGATGAAAGGAGCGTCGAGGGCAATGCGTAGCCAGGTGTTTTTGAAAGTCCACTTGGCTAGGCGGACCACAGGGCCGTCTTTGCGCGCTTGTTTTTGCTTTGGATTGAGAAAGAGGGAGCAAAGGACCGGTATCACCGTTAGGGATACGATGAAGGAAGCTGACATGCTCACAATGGTTGCGATGGCGATCGGGGAAAAGAGGCGACCTTCTACACCAGTAAGCGCGAGGAGAGGGAGGAATGTGAGGATGATGAATAGCGTGGCGTATAGGATGGAGTTGCGGACTTCGGCAGAAGCGTCGGCGATGGCTTTGAGTTTTGGCTGCGGGTTGGAGCGGACAGCGTTTTCGCGGAGGCGGCGGAAGACGTTTTCGACATCGACGATGGCGTCGTCGACGACCATGCCGATGGCGACGGCGAGACCTCCCAGCGTCATGGAATTTACGGAGAGTCCAAAAATTTTGAATACAAGGGCGGTGACGGCGAAGGATAGAGGAATAGCAGCAAGGGTGATAAAGGTGGTGCGGGGATTGAGAAGGAAGAGAAAGAGCACCAGCGCGACCATTATGGCGCCGTCTCGTATGGCTTCGCTGAGGTTGCCTATGGCGTGGTTGATGAAGTCGGATTGGCGGAAGAGCGGGGTAAGAACTACGGATTCGGGAAGGGTGGTTTGAAGTTCGGCGATGGCTTCTTCGACTTTGGTCGTGAGTTCAAGCGTATCGAAACCGGGGGCCTTGGTGACGCTTAGGATGACGCCCAACTCGCCGTCGACTGCGGCGTCGCCGCGCATGGGTTCGATACCCCAGACGACGTCCGCAACTTCGCCGAGTTGGACGGAGCGGTCCTCGACTTTCTTGACGACGGTGGCAGCAATTTCGGAGAGATCCGTGGTCATGCCCAGGTTGCGGACCATGATTTCTTGCGGAGATGAGGTGAGAAAGCCGCCGGTGGTATTGCTGGCCGCTTGGGAGGCAGCATGGCGTAGTTCATCAAAGGATACAGTGAGGGCCCGCATTTTTTGAGGATCAGGCTGCACTTGGACTTGGCGTATACCGCCGCCCATGGCGAGGACCTCGGCGATGCCGGGAATGGATTGGATGCGACGAGCTATAGTCCAATCGGCGAGGGTGCGGAGCTCCGGGGGCGCGACTGCGTTTGCTTTGTCATGGATACCGATAAGCATGATCTCTCCCATAAGGGAAGCGACGGGCGTCATGAAAGGTTGGATACCTGAGGGGAGACCTTCCTCTGCCGTACGGAGGCGTTCTTGGACGAATTGGCGGGCTTGGTAGATATCGGTACCCCAGTCGAATTCGACGAAGACCAGTGAGAGGGCGACGTCGGAGGTCGCGCGGAGGCGGGTGACGCCGGAGACGCCCATGAGGGCTCGTTCTAAAGGGACGGTTACGAGCGTTTCGACTTCTTCAGGGGCAAGTCCAGGGGCTTCGGTGAGAATGGTAACCGTCGGTTTGGTAAGGTCGGGCAGGACTTCGACTGGTAGCTCTCGGGTGGTCTGAAAACCAAGCGCAAGGATGACGACTGAGGCGGCCAGAATGAGGCTGCGTCGGGCGAGGGAGAATTTGATGAGCGCGGTTAGCATTGGGTCTTTCTGAAAAGAGGTCAGAGGTCTGATAATGGGCTGTGTTTTGTTGGGCTTTGGGGGTCGGACTAAAGTCCTACCTCCTTTTGCTGAGTCCTGAGCTCGGATTTCCGACCTCTGATCATGAGGCTGAGGATTAGGAGGATGAAGAGGGCTCCGCTTAGGATGGAGAAGAACAGGGTGAGGGGACCGCTGTCGGTGCCTCCTCCTCCGGCGGCTTGCTTTTCTTTGAGGCGGGCGGCGCGTTGGGCGGGAGTCATTTCACTGCCGTCCTCGTTGTGCTCGTGGCCGTGGGCGGCGTCTAGCGCTTCTTTGAGAGAGATGCCGCTGCTACCCCCAGCAGAGATAAGGGCGTAAGAGCCTTGAGTAACCACCTCGTCTCCGGGGAAAAGTCCCCCGAGTACTTCGACGCGGAGATCGTTTCTCATACCGAGTTTTACGGGAGTGCGATGATAGGCGTGCTTTAGGTCGAAGTCCTTGACGAATACGAAGCGGCTGAGGCCGTCGTTTTGGATGGCTTCAATTGGGATAGAGAGGGCATCGGTTTTCTCTGCGACTTGGATTGAGAACTCGACGCGCATATTGGGTCGGAGGCGGTTTTGGGGATTCGCAATGAGGAAGAGGGCGTCTAGGGTGCCGCTGTGGATGTCGGCTTCGACGCCGAATCGTACGAGTTCGCCCATGAATGTTTCGTCAGCAATGGAAGCGACTTTTATTGTAGCGGAATTTCCAATACTAAGGCGACTGGCTTGCTCTTCGGGGATTCTGGCGACTGCGTAAACTTGGGCGAGGGCGATGATTTCGAAGAGCTCGGCGTCGGGAGTGACGGGTTTGCCAAGGTGGGTATGGTTGCGCATGATCATACCGCCGAGAGAGGCGGTGAGAGAAATGGTTGGGGGTGGGCTGC
Organism: Verrucomicrobiota bacterium; assembly: GCA_039186805.1. Classification (GTDB taxonomy): domain Bacteria; phylum Verrucomicrobiota; class Verrucomicrobiia; order Opitutales; family Opitutaceae; genus JBCCZW01. The sequence continues at coordinate 10,286 of JBCCZW010000013.1, read as the reverse complement.
CGGGCTGGAGACTCTCTATTTCGACGACGGCTTGGCCGGATTGGACGATGTCGCTTTCGTAAGCGTGGATCTTGGTGACGCGTCCTGAGATACGGCTACTGACGAGGCTTTTGTTTTGCGGGAGAGGTTCGATGCGACCGATGGCAAAGAGAGTTTCGGCAAAATCAGCGTGGAGGGCGACCTCGGTTTGGATGCCAAGGTTGGCAGCGCCGGTTTCGTCCAGGATGACGGGGGCGGCGGGGAGAATGTGAAAGGGTGAATGGTGAAGGGTGAATAGGAATATGGCTATTCGGTAGGTGGCGGATTTCATTTTTAAGAAAGTGCTTGGTATTTGGATACGTGGTGATTGGGCTGAACGGAAGGCTCCCTCCGGTACGCGATCAGCGATCGCGTCTACAAGTCGATGCGAGCGATCTGGAGGGCAAGGTGGGCTCGGGCGTATTCTTCTAGAATTTCGATATGCTGTTCTTCTAAGCGGATGTTCCGTTGATGGGCCTGGAGGACCTCTGTTAGGCTGACGTGGCCTTTTTGGTAGGCGTCGTTTATATCGGCGTAGTTCTTTTGGGCGGGGGGAAGGAGGTTTTGTTCAAAGCGTTCAAGAAGCTCTTGGCTGTGGATGGTTTCACGTCGGGCGTTGTGGACGTCGTTTTGGATTTGCAGTTCGAGGGCCTCGGCGAGCTTCGCTTGATGGGCTTTTTCGAGAAGCTTTTCCCTTCCTAAGCGATAACCCTTCTTTTGCAGCGGGATGGGTATCGATAGAGCGATTCCGAGGAAGCGGTCGGTACCCAGGCCGTTTGGTGCGTCGACGCTTCGTTCGTTTTCCCAGAAGAAGCGGGCTTCGAGGTCGTCCCAATTTTGCGAGAGGGCCAGGGCGTACGCCGCGTCTGCGCTTTGTTGGGAGAGTCTTATGAGTTGATAGCTAGAGTGACGCTCAAGGATGCTTGGATCGTATTCAGGATGTGAGGACGCTAGCTGTATTTGTGGTGTGGGAGCGAACTCAATGTCGGAGTCTGCGGATAGTCCTGTTGCGGTGGCGAGCTGGTAAGTGAGATCTTCGCGTTCATGGTCGAGATGATCGATTTCCTGTTGGATCGAGGCAATCTCGATGGCGAGCTGGTTTGCGAGGAAGGGGGAGAGTTCGCCGGACTCGACTCTGGATTGGGTGAAGCGTTGAAGTTCGTTTGTAGCGGTGAGGATCTTTTGCAGGTGAGCTAGCTTTGTATCCAGGATTTGGATTTCTAGGCTAGTCCGACTGATGGAAGAAACGGTTTCAAAGCGGCGCTGGGCTAGCTCAAGCTTCGCTTGTTCGATGGAGAGGGCTGTGAGGTCTTTTGCCTTTTCCAGTCGTTTGGCGAGGGGGAATTTCTTGGAGAAGGATAGGTTTAATCCATATTCGCCCTCGTTGTTGAAAAATTGGTCGCTGGAGTATTGCAGCGCGACCTTGGGTTCGGATTTGAGGCCTGCATTTTCGAGCCGAACTTCAGCGATAGCGATGGTCGAGGCAGCAGCTTGCAGTTCGAGGTTGTTTTCGAGAGCGAGGGCGATGGCTTTGTCGCGATCGAGCGTGAGCTGGGCCTGAGTGGTATGGGAACTCAGTACGGCAGCCGATAAGATGAAGAGCTTTTGGGTTAGGCGGAGGCTTCGGCGAGTGCTCGCTACCTTTGATCGGCTTGGGGTCCGTCTTCGATCTTCGGCGCTACGATGCGGCGTTGCAGGACGACACTGGGGTCGTCCTTTCAGGAACTGTGTTTTCATGATTATCCAAATTCGTTTTAGGGTCGGCAGATTGCCGGAGGACGCGTCGTCTATGGGACGCGAGTGAGCTGATTTCTAGACATGAGCCGCTAGCAGCGTTCGTAGGGAACGGGCTTACGCGGCTGGGAGATCTCAGCAACGAATTTGGATAATTCGGGCGTGGGTTCGGCTTTCCGAAGGCAAGGGAGGCCCTTGCGGCCGAGGTTCGAAGGCGGTGATGCGAGGCTCCGCCAATGAGATGGTGAAGGCTTCGATTTGGGTTTCGAAAAGGATAGGGGCCTTGAGCGTTTGGGCGAAGCCGGCGTTTTGGTGCTCTTCGAGTTCGTCTACGTCGAGCTCGAGGTCGGCGCAGGGTATGTGCTCGTGGCTATGTTTGTGATGGTGAGCGACTTCGGATGGATCGTGGGAGTGTCCGCAGGAATCGGCAGCCGAGTCATTCGAACACTCGGCTACGATGTGGGCCGAACCGTCCCCGTGAAGGCATAGCTGTAGGCTACCTACTTGGCTGAAGGCGAGGCTCCAAGCAAAGAAGGTGAGAACTGCTATGGCTGTGAGGCGTTTCATGTTCGTTTGCGTTTGACGTAGATCAAGATCGGCGGATTGCAGGGAAATTCAAGTCGGAAGTGGAGATGTTGGGTGGAGGCGTTCTGCGTGAGCAGTGATTTAGTGTGAATCATCAGCTCTTCGCCCCTGGGTTGGATTCGGGCAATACTGATAGCTATTTGCGATTGATATGCGGGCGGCGGAAGCTAGGGTCCGTGTCTATGATGCGATGTTTGGCTGGGTTGGTTTTGGGGATCGTTTTGCTGATGGGCTCGGGGTGCGAGACGACGGAGGGCGAGAAGCTGACGAAGCAGGAGCGAGAGGCGATTCGTTTGGAGGAGGAGAGAGCGATGCTGGATCGTCTGCAGTTGGCGGAGATTACGATTGCGGAAATTTTGGATCCGATGGTTAAGGTGACGGCTCAGTACAATAGCAGGGAATCGCATGGATATGTGGGGGCGGGACTGACTTCGATCGAGATGGTTCATTTCGAACTGCATGGCGCAGCGCGGGAACGCGGTATTGGAAATGGCATTACAGTGAGTTATGTCATGCCTGGTTCTGCTGCTGCGATCGGAGGATTGAAGAGAGGGGACCTATTAGTGGAGTTGAATGGAAGAAGTCTGCCAAAAGGATCTGGGGGATCATTCAATTGGCTGCAGAAGCGCTTGCGTAAGGAGTGGTTGTTGGAGGAGACGAATGTTTTGAAGATCGAACGCGGGGGCGAGGAGATGGTTTTGGAAGTCGAGGCGGTGCAAGGAAATAGCTATAACATCGTAATCATTCCTCACATGGGGGCGACTGCGCATGCGGATGGGCATAATTTGTTTTTCGATTTGATGACGGTAGAGGGTTGGAGTCGGGAGCGTTTGGAGTACTTGGTGGCGAATGTACTCGTGCAGAATTCGATGCGGCATGAGAAGATGAAGACAGGCAACCAAGCTTTGGGAATGATGGTGGATCTAGTGGCTGGTCTAAGCGGGGTGAATACGGGGAATATTTTTCAAGCAATAGGACGTGGGGCTTATGAGACAGGGTTTCTTGTCGAGTCTGATTTGCTGGCATTGTATTTACTTGCGTATTTGGATTTAGACTACGAAGGGTATGTTGCGTTTTGGCATGAGCGTTTGCCGCGGGATCGGAAGGAACGTTTAACGAAAGTGTCGAAGCAGCGTTTTGACGCGATGCGTCAGGTTGTGGAAGAGATCAAAGCGAAGATCGAAGCTGGCGAGGAGGTCTATCCGACGGAATACTTGGCGGGTGAGTGGAAGTTGCTGCCTCCTCCGGAGGAGATTGAGAAGAGAGTGAAAGAAATCGAGTCTACTGAAGATTAGGGCGTGTTCGTGAATCAACTCAAAGCTGGCAGGAGCCCTGTCGCTACGCGATTCGGCCCAAATCGAAGTTCGCGGCGTTTGCCAAAGCCATCCGACACTCATGTCGCAAGGCTTTGGCAGCCTTGCGTTGCTCCGATTTGGGCTCGAACCAGCAAAGAGTTTATTCACGAACACGCCCTAGGCCTAGCTCATCCAGATGGGGAGCCAGCTGCCCCAGTAGGCTATATAGGCGAGGAGGATAAGTAGGGTGGCGTTAGCGAGGGTGAGGTAAGTTTTCTTGAGCCAGTGGAGCTTGTTGGAATTTCTTAAGAGTTGGAAGGTCCGATAGATGCTGATTAGGGTCAGAATTGCGAAGAGCCAACCTAGGAGGTAGCTGCCGAGGCCAGGGAGGGTGAAGGAGCCGAGTCCGTTCGGAAAATTGCTCGCGCTGACGACGAAGAGTATGGCGGAGCCGAGGAATGAGAGAGTGGCGAATGCCGGAAGCAGAAGCGCACCCCAAGGTTGATCTCTCTTTAGCTTTCGGATGATGAAGGCGAGGGCAGCGAAGGCTAAGAGCAGTATTGATAGTCCACCCATGATGAAGATGGTAGCCCCGATTGCGACTTGTCCCCAAGCGACTAGGGGCGAGGTTTGCTTGTAGGCGATCATGCCGTGTTGCTGCAGGCACATTTCGCCTTCGTCGTTTTGGAAGAAGCTGGCTACGGCCACTTTTTGCTCGCCGATGAAGAAATTGGAACCTCCGGCAGAGGTGAGCGTGAAGGACCCATCGCCGATTGTACTGGCTTTTAGGATACCGTCCTCGGCTTTGAGGGTATAGACGTTGAGGCGTTCTATGGGAAACATGCCTTGATTGCGGACGGCGATCTTTTGGTAGGTACCCGCATACTTGTCGAGTTCTTCGTTGCTTAGTTTGAAGCGTTCTGGGGGCTCGACTTCAGGGAGGTCTGCGATAAGGAATTTGGCGATGCGGTTTCCGAGTTCTCCGAGAGCGGGGCTAGAGCGGTTGATCATAATAGCGAAGCCTACTCCGTCTTTCGGAAGATAAGAGAGATCTGCGACGAAGCCCATCATACCGCCGTTGTGCCCGTGCCAGGTACGGCCTTGCATGTTTTTATGGTAGTTGTTGAGACCATAACCGAAAGGAGCGCCTTGCTGGGCAGCGAGGGTGGTCTCGACTGTTTCCATTCTTTGGATACTTTGCTCGGTGAGAATTTCGTGCCCGTCTACGGTTCCTCGATTGAGTAAGAATTGGACGAAGCGGCCCATTTCTTTAGCCGAAGCGTTGATGCTTCCAGAGGGGCGCATGATGATGTGCCAGTAGTCGACTGGAGTGGGGTTTGTTTTGGAGCCTTGATAGCCAGTGGCGAGCAGCGCTTCGACTTTCGGTGAAAGGAAGTAGTCTGAATTTGGCATGCCAATAGGTTCGAAGAAAGTCTGCGCGACGTAGTCTTCGAAACGCAGGTCTTTAATTTTTTCTATGACGTAGGCAGCTAAGGGTGGGTTTGCATTGCTGTAGGTAGCGTAGTTGCCGGGGCGCCAGCGGGCGTAGCGTCCTCGCGGGTTGTAGTGGAAGGCGTCTTTGAGATTGATGTCGGGTTCTTGAAGGGCGTACTCGTTAAAATGGAGGTCGTCGAATCCCGAGGAATGCTCGAGCAGGTGGGCAATGGTAATGGGGTGGGTTTCGGCCCATTTGTTTTTCCAGGGGATATCGTCAATGTGTTTACGGATAGGATCGGAGAGTTTTAGCAGGCCTTCTTCTTGGAGTTTAAGGGCGGAGAGGGAGACGAACATCTTGGTAATGGAGCCAATGCGGAATTGCGTATCCGCGTTTGCCCTACGCTCGGTTTCGATATCGGCGAGACCGAGGCCGCCTACCCAGATGTCTGCGTCTTTGTTTACGATGGCAATACCGGCGCCGGGCACGTCGTGTTCTTCAAGGATGGCTTCGAGGTCGGCGACGAGTTGCTCGATTGAGCTGAGCTCGGTAGGGGTGGTGGGAGGATCGTCTTGGGATTGGAGGGCGATTGGGAAAAGCGTTGCTACGATGAGCGCGAGGATCAGTTGGGGCTTCATGAGAACTGAAGACTCGTGGAAAGGAGGTGAAGTTGCAAAGGAAATGGAGAGCGTCGTGGAGAGGAAAGTTTCTGTGAGGAATGCTGGGGCGGAGGCATGGAGAAGCTATGGGAGAGGCCAAGCGGAGGTCATCGGATGGCGGGCCTTCTCGCTTTCTCTCATGAACACGCCCGATGCTGCTTTGATAGAGCGGGTCGAGGCGTAGAGCCTTTTCCTACAGGTTGCGGCCGAATTGCTCGGCGTCGACTTGGCCGAAAGCGTCGGTTTGGGTGGGGGCGTTGGCGATTTGGCGGCGGCGGAGAATCTTGCCGATGAGACCGCGGTTCGGGCTGAAGAGCCAGGCTAGGGTAAAGATAAGTCCGGCGATGACGCTCATGGCTCCCGCAGTGGTAGCGGAGAGCCAGAGGGCGAGATGGTATCCAAATAGTGTGTACAGAATGCTGAGGAAGACTGTGATCAAGAGGGCTAGGGGGAGGCGGTCGGTCAGCATGAGCGAGGTCGTAGAGGGGAAGACTATCATAGCTAAGACCAGAACAACGCCGACCGATTCGAATGAGGCGACGATGACCACGGAAAGGACGAGGACGAGTCCGTATTTGAATACAGCAGGAGAGATTCCGAGTGAGGCGGCGAGGCCTGCGTCGAAGGATGTGACGAGCAGTTCTTTGTAGAAGAAGACGAGCAGGAGGATGACAATGGCGGAGATGATCGCCATTCTGATGACGGGGGTTGGACCGATTTCAGTGTTGCCTATGGAGGTGTAGCCCTCGAACGGAATCCATTCGATTTGGCCATAGAGGACGCAATCCGTATCCAGATCCACATGGTCGGCGTATCCGGAGATTAGAACGACGCCGATGGCGAAGAGGGTGGAGAAAACGATACCAATGGCAGCGTCCGGTTTGATGCGAGAGGATTGGCGTATGAGTTCTATGAGGGCGACGGTGACGATACCGGCGATGACGGCGCCGACCATCATGGGAAGCGTGTTGCGCGACTGAGTCAGGATGAAGGCGATGGCGATACCGGGCAGGAGGCTGTGACTGATGGCGTCGCCAACGAGAGCCATCCGACGGAGAACCACGAAGCAACCGACGAGTCCGCAGGTGGCGGATACAAGGAACCCCATGAGCGTGATCCAGAGACTGTCTTGGAAGTTATGTGTCCAAGGATCTAATACGACTATTTGAAAGTCGAAGGCTGGTATGAGGTTGTTTAGCATGGAGAGTGGGCTCTGCTTAAATGAACCACAGAAGGCGCATAAGCTTCAGAAAGCGCAAAAGATGATGGGCTCTGAAATTTTGAACCACTGATGTACACTGATGAGCACAGATCATGTTGGGCTTTGGGTTCATCGGCCTTACTGCCGATGCTACTTTTTCTTTTTTGTGGATTTTGGATACTTTGTGGCTTTTGTGGTTAAAACTTCTGTCTTCTCATCCGAGGGTTTGTTGGCGGGTGGGGATTAAGCGACCGTGGGGATCTTCGTGCGGGTTGGAGAGGCGGTCTTCGATCTTTTGGACGATCTCTTCCCCAAGGATGTGCTCAATTTCTTCGGCGTCGTCGTGTACGTGGTCGTGGGCGTAGTGGGCGGCCTGCGAGAGGTAGAGTTCCCATAGGCGGTGGTTACGGACGATTTCGCAGGAGCGGAGCCAGCCTCTTTCGGTGACGCGGAACTGAGTGTCGGCGGTGAGTTGATGGCTTGTGGTGATGGCTTCGGCGAATTCGTTGCGTATGAGCTGGGTCATTTCCTTTTCGGCCTCTTGGAGGTCCGTGTTGCGGGCTCGTGCGAGGGCTTGCAGAGTAAACTCTCGGCTGTGGAAGTCGTCGTCTTCCGAGAGGTTGAAGATGGCTTTGAGCGTATTCTCCATTCCGATACGACGGCGTTGGCGTCTTCGGCGTATGAATTTGGGGAGCAAGCCGTGGCGAGGACCGAGGAAGAAAGCGAGGGTGAAGATTATTGTAGCGGCGATTACGATAAGGGGACCGGTGGGAATATCAGTGGAGAGGTATGAGATGAAGGCTCCGAGTACGCCTGAGATAATACCGAAGGAGGCGGATAGGATAAGCATGGAGCGGAGCCGATCGGTGAGGAGGTAGGCAGCCGCGGCGGGTGTAATGAGTAGAGCGGAGACGAGAACCACGCCGACGGCTTGGAGCGAGACAACGATGGCGAAGGTGAGCAGCGCCATGAGGATGTAATGGAGGCCTTTGGCGGGGAGGCCGATCGCGCTGGAGAAGCCCATGTCGAAACTGATGGCGAGAAACTCTTTATAGAAGAGGGCGATGATGATGAGCGTAATGGCGGAGATGATACCGATGACGACGACGTCTTCACCGGAGAGGGCGGCGGCTTGGCCAAAGAAGAACTTGTCGAGGCCCGACTTGTCGCCAGTGGGCTGACTTTGGATCATGGTGGTGAGACAGACGCCGATTCCGTAGAAGCCGGCGAGGACCATGGCCATGGCGCTGTCTTCTTTGAGGTGGGTGGTTTGCTTTATCCATGAAACGACTACGGTTCCGAAGACGCCGGCGATGGTGGCTCCGATGAGGATGGCGACGGGGTCCTTGGTTTGATTCCATAGGAAGCCCATGGCGACGCCTGGCAGGACGGCGTGGGAGAGGGTGTCGCCGAGTAGCGAAAGTTTCCTTACTACGAGGAAGCTACCGAGGAGTCCGCAGCAGAGGCCGATGAGAGCGGCGCCGATAACGACGGTGCGGACGATGGGTTCTTGGAAGGACCAGAAGTCGAGGGCTTGGTCGGTCCAGTTGGTTTGGGTGAGATCGCTGATCTTAGCGGCGTGAGCGCCGCTGAGGAATAGTGAATGGTGAATGGTGAATAGTGAAAAGAAGAGGAGAGGGCGGAGCCAGGTGCTCTGAAGAGGTCTGAGGTCTGAGGTCTGAGGTCGGGGGATGTTAGGCTCTGAGTCCTCGGCCTTACGGCCGAGGCTACACTGATCTGGCTCTGGAGAAGACGCGTCCGGAGGCCACGTCCCACCCTGACTCCTGATTCCTGACTCCTGATCCCTTAACATCAGAGGCCTTTGGCGGGTTTGGGGTCGCCTTCGTTTTTCTTTTTGAAGCGTTCGAGAGCGACTTCGGTGAGGATGTTGAGGCGGCCGCCGTAGGCGTTTTGGAGGTTTTCGGAAGTGAAGACGTCGTCGGTAGAGCCGTAGGCGACGACTCGCATATTCAGAAGTAGGATACGGTCGAAGTACTTGGGAGCCGTCGTTAGGTCGTGGTGAACAACCATGAGGGTTTTGCCTTGAGCTTGGAGTTCGCGGAGGATGTCGATGATGGCGGCTTCGGTGGCGGCGTCGACGCCTACGAAGGGCTCGTCCATGAGGTAGAGATCGCTTTCTTGAGCGAGGGCGCGGGCGAGAAAGACGCGTTGTTGCTGACCGCCGGAGAGGTTGCTGATTTGGCGGTTGGCGTAGGGGCGCATTTTGACTTTTTCGAGGCAGTCGAGGGCGATTTGACGGTCCTTCTTTCGCGGGCGTTTGAGAAGGCCGAGTCGGCCGTAGCGGCCCATGAGGACGACATCTAGAGCGGAGACCGGGAAGTCCCAGTCGACGGATTCGCGTTGGGGAACGTAGCCGACGCGCGTGACGGCTTTCTTGAAAGGCTTGCCGAAGATTTTGACCCAGCCGGAGGCGGTAGGTAGGAGGTCCATTACGGCTTTGATGAGGGTGGACTTTCCTGCGCCGTTGGGACCGATGATGCCGATTAGGGAGCCGGCGGGAGCTTGGAAATCGATGCCGTAGAGAACCGGTCGCTTGTGGTAGGCTACGGTGAGGTCATGGACATCTAGCGGCGGTGGAGCGTCGGGACTGGGTTGACGGGCGGACATTGTAAGGGGACGGGAGTCAGAGGACAGGTGTCAGGATGGTGGTCTGCGCTCATCGGACTCACGTCCGATGCTACTGATGCTGGGCTGTGCAGACCGCGTTTCCTCCATTGGCTTCTTCTACTTTAGGGCGTCAATTATTGTGGTGACGTTGTGCTTGAGCATGCCTTCGTAGGTGCCGACGTCGTATTGGGTGCCGTCGGTGGCGGTTTCGATTTGACCGGGTTCGCCCATGGCGTCGGAGAAGAGCTCGCCGCCGATCTTGGCTCCGGAGCCTTTGCTTACGCGTTCTATCATGGCGGGGGAAACGCTGGATTCTACGAAGATGGCTTTGATCTCCTTTTCCTTGATGAAATTGGTAATTTTGACGACGTCGGCGAGGCCAGCTTCACCCACTGTGGAGATGCCTTGGACGCCGATGACCTTGAAGCCGAAAGCCTCGCCAAAGTAGTTGTAGGCGTCGTGGCTAGTAATGAGGTAGCGTTGAGACTGCGGGACTTGAGAAACGTATTCGGAGGCCCACTGATGGAGGGCATCATAGCGCGCTTTCAGGGCTTTGCCGCGTTTTTCGTAGTCTTTAGAGTTCGCGGGATCGACTGATGAAAGGCCTTCCACAACAGTGTCTATACATTGGGACCACAGGCGGGGGTCGAACCATAGGTGGGGATCATAGTGCCCTTCGAATTCTTCGGGTTCTAGAAGATCCGTCTCGGGCACGCTTTCGGTTACGGCAT
>JBCCZW010000012.1:0-18264 GCA_039186805.1 Verrucomicrobiota bacterium | reverse complement strand
CACCTTATGGGGTAGTGGTCGGCGGGTGTACGCCGCCGCTCCGATTTGGGCTGATTTTTAAATCAAGCTCTGGCTTTGCTCCAGGAGCGTTTTACTTCTGGCAGCTTAACGGGCTCGGTAATGATTTGGCAACCCACGACGCATTTGTGGGCGCGGAGTTTTTTCCATTCGTCAGTGTTTACTTTCCAGCGAAGACTGCCGGCGGTAGGGGCGGCGACCATCTTGTTTTCATCGAGCTTGAAGGCGATGTCGCTGTTGGTGTCGCCACGACTTTTGTCGAGGGCGGCGCGCCAGTCGTAGAGAAAGGGTTCGGCGTCTTGGCGTGGGTCCAGGATCCAGGTAATGTGCTTGATTTGACCGGGGAGAGAGGTCTCGAGCGGTAGAATGTCTTGGGCAGTGAGGCGTACGCCCTCGTCGTTTTTGAATACGCTGCCTTTGACGAGAATGAGACGATCGTTGTCGAGATTGAAGCCGCAGTTTTCGAATGCGTCGGCGTAGCAGTTGACTTGTACGCTGCCCTTTAGGGTTCCGACATTAAAGAAAGCCCAGGGGCGGTTGTCGCGTCGCGATAGCTTTTTGGTTACCCCTTGGGCGATGCCGCAGATTTGAAACTCCACGCGGTCGCCTAGCTTATCCATCTTGTTGATATCAAAGTTGGTGAGGGCGTCGGCGAGTCCTTTGTAATCGTCCATGGGGTGTCCTGATACGTAGAAGCCCAGGAGCTCCTTTTCATATTGGAGCATCTCTTGCTGAGAGAACTGTTTGGACATATCCCACTCCTGGGTCTTCGAATCGCCTTTCGCGGGCTCGGGTTCGGCGAGCATATCGAAGAAGGAGTTTTGGCCGGCTTCACGGTCGGATTGAGCTTCCGCGGCTTGCTTGATGGCGCCTTCTAGGCGGTGGAAGATGGAGCCGCGCGGTTCGCCTGAGAAGTCGAAGGCGCCGGTTTTGACGAGGCACTCCATGACGCGCTTGTTGACGGCTTTGGAATCCATTCTTTCTAGGAAATCGTCGAGGTCCTTAAAATCGCCGTTGGCTTCACGTTCTTCGATGATCTTGATGGCGGCGGCGTCACCCACGCCCTTGATGGCGCCGAGTCCGAAGCGGATGGAGCCAGGGCGGCCTTCTTCTTTGTCGAGAGGATCATCGATGACTGGCGTAAATGAGGTACGACTGTGATTGATATCTGGAGACAAAACGCGGATCTGCATGGATTCGGTTTCGTCGATGAAAGTGGAGAGCTTGTCCGCGTTGCCTTGCTCAGCGGAGAGAACGGCGGCCATGAACTCGACGGGGTAGTTGGCTTTTAGATACGCGGTGCGGTAGGAGACCATGGCGTAGGCGGCAGAGTGGGATTTGTTGAATCCGTAGGCGGCAAACTTTTCTAGGATGGCGAAGATATCGAGGGCGGTCTTCTTCGTTATGCCATGGGTATCGGCGGCGCCTTTGACGAAGACGTCTTTTTGGGCGTCCATGACGGATTTGATCTTCTTGCCCATAGCGCGGCGGAGAATGTCCGCGCCTCCGAGGGTGTAGCCGGCGATGATACGGGCGGCTTCCATGACCTGCTCCTGATAGACCATAACGCCGTAGGTTTCGGATACGAGTTCCTTCAGAAGGGGGTGGGGAATTTGAACCGTGCTGGGATCTTTCTTTCCCTTGATGAATTGGGGAATGAACTGCATTGGGCCCGGTCGATAGAGAGCAACGAGGGCTATGATTTCCTCGAACATGGAGAGTCCGATTTGGCGGCAGAGCGATTGCATGCCGCTGGATTCCAGCTGGAAGATACCGACGGTTTTCCCCTGGTTGAGAATATCGAAGGTGTTTTTGTCTTCGAGGGTGACCTTTTCGATATCGAAGTCGGGTTTGTCGTAGAGACGACGAATGCTGTCTTCGGCGTCTGAAATGATGGTCAGATTCTTCAGGCCCAGGAAGTCCATCTTCAGAAGTCCTAGGTCTTCGGCCGGTCCTTTGGCGTATTGGCAGGTGAGGTCGCCTTCTTGTAGCGTGACCGGGACGAGGTTGTGGATAGGCTGGTCGCCTATGATGATGCCGCAGGCGTGCTTGCCGGTGTTGCGGACCATGCCTTCGATGACCTTGCCGTGCTCGATGATCTTTTTGGCGACGGGGTTGCGGGCGATTTCTTCGCGGAGCTCTTGGGATTTTTCGATAGAATCCTCCAAGGAGATGTTGAGCTCGTCGGGGATCATCTTGGCGAGCTTGTCGGCCTCGACGAAGGGGACGTCGTTCACGCGGGCCATGTCTCGGATGATCATCTTCGCTCCGAAGGTACCGTAGGTGATGATGTTGCAGACGGAGTCATGACCGTATTTGTCGCGGACGAAGTTGATGACGTCGTCGCGACGGCGGATGCAGAAGTCGATGTCGAAGTCGGGTGGGGACACGCGTTCGAGATTGAGCATCCGTTCAAAGAGGAGACCGAAGCGGAGAGGGTCGATGTCGGTGATCTTGAGAACGTAGGCGACGATGCAACCAGCGCCGGAGCCACGTCCGGGTCCGACGGGGATTCCTTTGTTGCGGGCGAAGTTGATGAAGTCCCAAACGATCAGGAAGTAATCTATGAAGCCGGTGCCTGCGATGATGGCGATTTGGTAATCAAGCTGGTCGCAAACGAATTGAGCGAAGTCTTTGCGTTGGCCTTCTTTGGGGACGTAGGATTCGCGGTCGTCGTAATCGACGCCGTAGCGGTCTTTCAGGCCGCGTTTGCAAAGCTCGAGGAGGAGCGTTCCGTTTTGGTGGAATTCGGAGCGTTCTTCCGCGGAGAGTTTGCACACCTCATCTTTACCGTCCTGCTCGTTGACCTTGGTTTTTTCGACTTCGTAGATGTCGAGGATACGGTCGAATGAATTGGGGTCTTGGTTGAAGGTTTTTACTTCCGGCGGGGCTTCGAACTTGGGATAGTGGTCGATGCCGAATTCGATGTTGAGGTCGCACATCTCGCCGACGTGAACCGTGTTGTCGAGAGACTCGGGGATGTCCTTGAAAATCTCGTACATCTCGGCCCGGCTCTTTAGATAGAATTCCTGGGAGGGGTATTTCATCCGAGCCGGGTCGGCGATGATCTTGCCGGTTTGAATGCAGAGAAGAGCGTCGTGAGGGTCGGCGTCTTCTTTGTAGACGTAGTGCGAGTCGTTAGCGGCGATGATTTTGAGGTCGAACTCCTTGGCGATCTTGACGAGGCCGGGGATGATGCGTCGCTGGACAGGCATGCCATGGTCTTGGAGTTCGATGAAGTAGTTTTCCTTGCCGAAGATGTCGCGAAACTCGGCGGTGACGCGGCGGGCGTTTTCCTCGTCTCCATAGATCAAATACTGAGCCGCCACGCCGTTGATGCAGCCTGAGAGGCCGATGAGGCCTTTGGAATGCATGGCGAGCTTTTCGATGTCGGTTCGGGGCTTGTAGTAGACGCCGTTGACGTGCGCGTCGGAGACGAGTTTGCAGAGGTTCTGGTAGCCTTCGAAGTCTTTGGCGATGACGCCTTTGTGGTGTATTTGGTATTTGGGGAAGTCTTCTTTGGGCGGGATGTAGTTTTCTGGGATGTCTCCGATGTCGTCTGTCCGCTTCCGCTCGCGCTTGGGGCGTTCGCTTTGCTTGTGGTCGTTGACGTAGTAGAGCTCGCAACCGATGAGGGGGTTGACGCCTTCTTTTTTGCATGAGCGATAGAAGTCGATGGCCCCGAACATGTTGCCGTGATCCGTCATAGCGAGGGCCGGCATGCCGAGTTCTGCGGCGCGTTTGGCGGCGCGGGCGGGTTTGGCGCAGCCGTCTAGGAGGGAGTAGTGGGTGTGGTTGTGGAGGTGAACAAAGGGACCTTCGGCGGACATGCTTGAGAGTGAAAGGCTCTGCTAGATGGAATCAAAGCAAAGATGCGCGGTTTTGTTCACAGTGTTTTCGCTTGGTTGTGGGCAGGTTATTCACAAATGGATCGAGAAGCTGTTTAGGATTGGCTGAGGAACTGAGCGATTTTTGTCACGCGATTGTAAAGGGAGTTTAGCGCAAAAAAAGTGCGAATCGCCGATAATGGTTGTGCCTAACTAACCACATGGAGAGCAATCAAACGTCCGCTGGGTCCGCGTCTCGCGAAGACCTGAAATCTCTTGCAGCGCCCACCCCTGTGCTCATGGCCGATGCGCGTCTGGAGGACGTGTTTAAGCTGATGAATGATTTGGGGAACGACTATCTTGCGGTATCGGAAGGTGGGTTCGTAATCGGGCTTTGTTCGCGTTCGGCTTTGGGTAGGGTTTTGGGGACTCGATTTGGGTTTGCCTTAAGGGGCAACGCTCGCTTGGGGGAGTATCTAGAAGAGGAGTCCCTGCTAGTGCGCATCAATCAGCCGATTGTGGAGATTTGTCAGCTGGCTTTGACGAGGGAAGAGAGGTTTTTTCATCACGACGTGATTTTGGCGGATGAAGATGGGAACTACGTCGGGATGATGAAGGCCTGCGAACTGGCTCGCGTGCAGAACCGGATGGTAGAGGACAACGTGAGTAAGCTGCAGAACCGTCGGGCGGAGCTCGAGGACATGAACGAGCGGCTGGTCGAGATGGCGGAGCGGATGAAGCAGTCTAATAACCAGTTGATGATTGCTCGGGATGAGGGATTGCAAGCGGCGAGGGCGAAGAGCGAGTTTTTAGCCGTGATGAGCCATGAGATTCGAACCCCTTTAAATGGCGTGTTGGGAATGCTCAGCCTTCTGACTGATTCGCGTTTGAACGATGAGCAGAAGGAGCTTTCGAAGGCGGCGTCGGACAGCGCCGAGGCTTTGCTTTCGATATTGAACGACATTTTGGATTTCTCGCGTTTGGATTCGGGGAAGATCGAGTTGGAACGTCGGGAGTTCGGGCTGAGAGATTTGGCGGAGTCCGTGGTGTCGCTGATGTCGGAAAGCGCTCAGGAGTCTGAAGTGGAGATTTTTTGTGATGTTTGTTTGGATACGCCTTCTAAGATCTGGGGCGATACGAGTCGTTTGCGGCAAGTGCTGGTAAACTTGTTGGGCAATGCGGTGAAGTTCACCAAACGTGGGGAGGTGGACTTGACGATCCGGAAAGAAGGGTCGGAGGAGAAACCGATGCTGCGTTTCGAGGTTTCCGATACGGGGATTGGAATTTCGGAGGAATCTCAGAAGCGTTTGTTTCAGCCCTTTGTGCAAGCGGACTCGTCGATGACGCGGAGATTTGGCGGGACTGGATTGGGTTTGGCGATTTGCCAGAGGCTGGTGAGAGTCATGGGGGGAACGATCGGGGTGAATAGCGAGGTGGGGAAGGGGTCTACTTTTTGGTTTACCTTGCCGTTTTCGCCCGAAGAGATGTCACGGTATGAGCCGGTTTCGAAGGCTCGAGGAAAAAAGGCCATCGTTTCTCTGAGATCGGAGAAGGAAACTCAGGTGGTCGCCGGGGAGTTGAATGCGAGAGGGATTTCAGTGACGATTTGCGCAGATATCGATTGCTGCGAGACCGAGATTCGCGAGGGAAAGAAGGGCGAAGTCGTGCTGATTGCGGAAGAGGATCGCTTGGATGAGTTCGGGTTTGGGACCCAAAGCGAGACTCCTCGAATCTTTCTGAGACCGTCCCACAGTTGCCCTCGAGAGGTTCAGGATGAAAGAATCGTATTTTTGAGACGCCCTTTGCGGCCCAGTCAATTGGATCGCGCTTTGGAGCAGGTTTTGGCGATTGGCGACGAGACTCCCCGCGAGGAGGCGACTGGATGGGCGGCGGCAGGAGAGGCCCTCGGAGAGAACGAATCGCGTCTTCCTAAACTGCTTTTGGTCGAGGATCATGAGATTAACCGTCGATTGGCGTCCAAGCTGCTGGCTAAGTTGGGTTACCAGTGCGATGTGGCGGAAGATGGTTTGATCGCTTTGGACAGAGTTCGGCAGCGGGAGTACCCGCTGATATTGCTGGATTGCCAGATGCCTCGGATGGACGGCTACGAATTCGCGGGGAAGTTGCGCGAGTTGGAGCAGTTGGAGGCTGGGAGAATTTCGGCGCACGTGGTCGCCTTGACGGCGAATGCGATGTCGGGGGATCGCGAGCTTTGCCTCGCGGCGGGAATGGATGATTATGTGACGAAACCTTTGAAGAAGGCGGATTTGAAAGCCGCCATTGAGAGAGGTCTGGGTCGGGAGACGGGGCGTTTTGAGGCTTGATGAAGGATTTTTCCGAGGATCTGCGATAAAGCCTAGAAATGAGTTGACGATGGGTGGGAAAAGGGTCCTAGTGCGTCTCTTTCATTTTTCACCATGTCAATTGAAGTAAAGATCCGTAAAAGCGAACCAGTAGAACGCGCGCTTCGTCGTCTGAAGAAGAAGCTCGACCGCGAAGGCGTTATTCGCGATGTCCGCGGCAACCGCTACTTCGAGAAGCCCTCTCAAGCGAAGCGTCGCCGCAAGAAGGTTGAAGCGTTCAACAACATGCTTCGCCACAAATACGATAACTAGATTAGACGAAGAACGAAGAGTTCTTTTAGGCGCGAAAGCTTCCCGGACGATGGGGAGCTTTTTTTGTTTTTGAGTCCTTGCTGTGGGAGGGTCCTCGGCCTCACGGCCGAGGCTACGTTTTGAGGAGTTCTTCGAGCCAGCGGCGGTGGGGGCCGGAGAGGGGGAGATTGTCGAGGTCGGATTGGGTGGCCCAGAGGAGGTCTTCGGAGAGTTCTGGGGGGAGCTTGCTTGGGGATAGGGCGTGGATGCGTTCGGTGATACGGTATTTGGTGATGGAGCGTTTTCGCGTGAGCGCGGGTTTGGCGGATTTGGGGAGCTTGAGGCCGCATTGCTCTAGCGAGGGGATTTCATGGAGGCCTTTCATGCGGCTTGCCGTTTCGGGTATTTTGCGGAGGAGAAACTTGTCTCCATTTTGGATCCAAGCGCGATCGACCGTCTTTTCTTCGTATTTGGCTTTGGCGAGGCGTGGAAGCGTCTCTTCGATGCCTTTGGCTCTGGCTTCGCAGAGCGAGGTGACGGGACAGAGCATACAAAGAGGCTTTTGCTTGTGGCATACTGTGGCTCCGAGCTCCATCATGGCTTGATTGTGGTCGCCTGGCCGCTTGGGGTTGAGGAGGTCGTTGGCCAGGGCTTGATAGGCTTTGGCGGCGTCGCTGGAATTTTTGTAGTCGGATGCGTCGGCGGTAAGGCGGGAAAGGATGCGGACGACATTGCCGTCGACTACGGCGGCGGGGGTGTTGAAGGTGATGCTGGTGACGGCGGCGGACGCGTAGGGACCGATGCCGGGGAAGGCCTGCCAGCTTTTGGCGTCGGTTGGGATTGAGTCGAGGGCGGCGACTTCTTTGGCGAGCTTGTGCAAGTTGCGAGCTCTTGAATAGTAGCCAAGTCCTTCCCAATGCTTGAGGACGTCTTCTTCCGATGCGTTTGCAAGCGCTTGAAAGTCTGGGAAGCGTTTCAGCCAGCGGTCGAAGTAGGGAAGGACCGTTTTAACTTGGGTTTGCTGGAGCATAAGCTCCGAAACGACGGTTTTGTAGAGTGAGGGAGAGGAGCGCCAGGGGAGTTCGCGGGCATGCGAGTCGTACCAATCGAGGAGCGAGGAGCGGAAGGTCTTTGCTTGGGAGGTGAGCATGTATCAGGCTGAAGGCTGTAGGTGTTTGGTTTGTAGGGAGCTTGGGTAGTGGTAGTGTGGGCTCTGTGGTCGGCAGCTGGAAGCAGCCACTCCTTGATGAGGGGTTTTATGGTCGGACTGAAGTCCAACCTCCTCGTATGGTTTTGGATTGATGGGCTGTGTAAGTCGCTGGGTGAAACTGTCCTTACTTTTTGGTTTCCAATTGCTTGGGGGCTCCGTAGCTTGGCCTCTTGTATTCAATGAGGAAGCGCAAGCAGAAAGAGATACCTGAGGAACCGAAGAAGAAGACCATCTATACGGCGAAGTTGAATGAAGCGCAGATGGAGAAGCTTCATGGCATTTTGGAGATGAAGATGTGGGAGCCTTATGAGGTCGATTATTCGCGATTTGCTTATAAGGGGACCAAGGTAAACGTGGTGGGTTATACGAGCGGGAAGCTGGTGATTCAAGGGAAGGAGATGGAGGATTTTGTGATCAACACCCTCGAGCCTGAAGTCTTGGGCGAGGCGAAATATGGATACGACGAGATTTATCACCCGGAGTGGTTCGAGTTTCATGCGGGGATGGATGAAAGCGGCAAAGGCGATCTCTTTGGTCCTTTGATCACGGCCTGCGTGATCGCAGATAAGCCGCAGATCGATGAGTGGATCAAGCTGGGTATTCGAGATTCGAAGACGATTACTGATGGGCGTATCCTAAAGTTGGATAAGGCGATTCGCGAGACCAAGGGCGCGGTGGTGGAGAGTTTTTATTGCGGGATGCCGAAATATAACGAGTTGATGGCGAAACCGCGGGCGAATCTGAATCTGTTGCTGGCTTGGATGCATTCGAAGTCGTTGGCGCATGCGTTGAAGCGCAAGCGCTGTCCTTGGGGGATGTTGGATCAGTTTTCGAAGCAGGATTTGGTGGGTCGCTACTTTAAGGATGAGAAGTTCGACCTGCGTATGCAGACGAAGGCGGAAGAAGATCCTGTGGTGGCGGCGGCTTCTGTGGTAGCGCGGGCGGAGTACGTGCGCTACATGGGAAAGCTGTCGAAGAAGTTTGGGGAGGAACTCAAAAAAGGGGCGAGCGCCTTGGTGAAGCAGCAGGCGGCGGGGATTTTAAAGAAGTTCGGGCCGGACGCGCTGGGGGATTTTGCGAAGCTGCATTTCAAGACGGCTTACGAGGTGGTGAAGGATGCGGGAATGCTGGATCGGCTGCCGTTGAAGGAGCCGAAGGTCTATGATAAGCCGTTCAAGAGGTGATCATCTACGAAGCGGGGTTGAGACTTGATAGATGAAATCTTACCGGCTGAGAGCGTATGATCGGAAGGCGATAAAGGGATTCGTTGGACTGATCGGCGTGGATGAGGCGGGACGAGGCGCACTGGCAGGGCCTGTAGTGGCAGCCGCGGTTGCAGCTCGTAATGAGTTTTATGATACGAATTGGTGTCGACGCAATGCTTCGCGCATTAATGATTCGAAGCTGCTTACTAAGGAAGAGAGAGAGGAGCTTTACGATAAGTTGCGGTGGCTTGAACGGAATGATCGATTGATCATTGGGGTGGGGAGGGCGACGGTAGAAGAGATTGAAGATCTGAACATTTTGGGAGCCACTCAGGTGGCAATGCGTCGGGCAATCGAGGAGGTTTTGGAGAAGGGGAGCATTTCTGCGCATGATCCGGATCCGCTTTTCGCATCGGAGGGCGATGAGGAGGTGGAAACGCTTTCTAGCTGGAAGATCATGGTCGATGGCAAGCCGATGAAGGCTTTGGGTTTTCAGCATGAGGCCTTGGTCAAGGGAGACACGAAGGCGCTTTGCATCGCGATGGGTTCGATTGTGGCGAAGGTCTCTCGGGATCGTTGGATGATGGCTTTGGATTGCGATTATCCGCACTATGATTTCGCGTCCAGCAAAGGCTATG
The DNA here is from genome assembly GCA_039186805.1 of Verrucomicrobiota bacterium. GTDB lineage: Bacteria > Verrucomicrobiota > Verrucomicrobiia > Opitutales > Opitutaceae > JBCCZW01. The sequence goes on along the minus strand of JBCCZW010000012.1, from coordinate 8,772 downwards.
CGACGGTGGCCCATCGGGCGGCGATTTCGGAGAAGGGACCTACGCCTGAACATCGGGCTTTGTTTCTGCGTAAGATCTTGGACGAAGCTCCTAAGGATAATCAGGAGGAGTTTGGGTTCTAGGGGAGATGTTGGGTGGCCGTCAGCTGGAAGCCGCCGCTCCTTTATGAGGGGTTTTGTGAATCGCTCGCAAGCGAGCTTCCTACATGGGCACGAAAAAACCGGCTTCTTGAGGGAGAGCCGGTTTGGAAAATCGTTTATTGGTCTGGCTTATTTGCCTTCGCGTTCTTGCTTGAGCTTACGTTGGTGGGCGAGGGTCACTTTGAACATTTGGAGGCAGAGCCAGAAAGTGCCCGCGCCGGGCAGGGCGGTGTAGCCTGCGACCAGGAACATCGTGCCTTCTTCATAGCTTGGTACGTGCGGCTTGAACCAGAGAGTGAATAGGAACCATACAATCCCGGTGAGGACGATGTCGATGGCTATGGACTTTGGTGTTACTTTCATTTGGGCGAGTCGAAGTTTCTTCTGAGGGGGTAATAAGCTTACCCTTTCGTGGGCTGTCAAGCTAGGGTATGGAGATGACCGGCTGTTGATCGTAGGATATTAGAGAAAGAGCGGCGAGGAATTAGGATCTGATTCGGCTAGGCGAGTTTTCGAGGCTTTGGTTTAATACCGAAACCGCCACGGATTTTCCGGCATTCGCAGCTTATTTACACTCACAGAGGGAAATGGAGGGTTTTCGGGTTCTTTTTGCGGAAATCCACGCGAAATTCAGTATCTCGCGCGGATAGATTTTTTTAGCGGGGTTTGATAGACTCTGGGCATGCTCGAAACACCGAGTGACAAGTATTCGAATGGAAAAACTTTTCGGCCCGATAAAATGGCCACTAGCTCTTTTAACAGTCAGGTTTTAGTTCCAAAAAACTGAGTCGTTGCTTGGCCCGGCGGATGTGGGACCGCCGGGCCTTCGATTTAAAAAGCCCTCCGGAATCGGAGGGCTTTTTTGCGTTTGGACGCTAACGTTTGCGGCTTGGCAGTCCTTGATGATGGGTTCCGGCTTTTGAACCACTGATGTACAGGCTGGGAGATTTTGGGCGGTCTCCATTGGTCGAATTAGCGAGCTGCGTCGGGCGCGCTTTAGTGGATGTAAACTGTGGTATTAAGGGAGCTGTTTTGTGAATATCTTTAGGCGATTCAGGTTGCCTAGGGAGGTCGGAATTCCTACTGTCTAGTCACAATTAAACAGGGCGTGATGCCTGGCGCTGCGGATTCCGCATCCAGGGGATGATAACGCTAAAAGGGCGACGATTAGTCGCCCTATTTTTTGGATTAGCAGGTAGCTTTTAGCGGTTGGCGGGTAGCTATTGGGGTGGCTACGCGATCGGCGATCGCGGCTACATTTGATGGTGGGCAGTGCTGATATAATGTTGGGCTCTGCGGAGGACTGAGCCAGTCCTTTCTACTATGAAGTTCGATCTCGAACGCTGAGGGTTCATCGAACTCAGGTTCGATGCTACTTTTTGGGTTAGGCTTTGGCGGTCCAAATGCGGAGGGATTTTAGCAGAAAGGATTCGAGCATCGCTTCGGTTTTCAGGTTGAGGCGAAGGAGCTTGGTCGAATCTTCTAGCGTGTGGACTGCGTCTATGAATTTGTCGGCAACCTCAGGGCGTCCTTGGAGGTTCTCGCGAGTGAAACGTTCGGTTTCGGCTTCGATGGCGGCAAGAAAGTCTTGGCGTATGGAAATGCTGATACGGGATTCGAGCGCGATGCGTTCATCGTCGCCCATGTCTTCAGGCAGATTGCCTGCCATGCTTTTCCAGGTTTCCTTGGTGATTTCGGCTATGATTTGGCTGAACTGTTCGATGAGGCCATAGGCGCCGATTATATAGTGGGGCACAGTGGCTTTGCCGCCTGGGCGTCCTTGGAGCAAATCGGCGAGCCAGCGTTTGTAGGCGGCGAGCCAGCCTTGTCCGCGTTCATCTTCGAAGGAGTTGAATTGGGAAGGAATTCGGAAGAGCTGGCAGCGGCTGCGAATGGTCGCGAGCAGCGAGTGAGGTCGCGTCGTGAGAAGGAGAATGGTGGTGTTGAGTGGGGGCTCTTCGAGGGTTTTTAGAAAGGCGTTGGCGGCGCTGTTGTTGAGGCGGTCGACTTCAAAAATGATGGCGACCTTGCGCGATCCTTTTTGTGGGGAGTGCTGGATATTGCGAATGAGTTCGCGCGTATCATCGGCCGATATGATTCGCGACTTTTTGGAGGGGCGTAGGGTGAATACGTCCGGGTGCTTGAGGAGCTGGGCCTCAATTGTGTCGCCAATGTAGAGTTCTAGGAGTCTGCCGGCGATGTTGTACGCAAACTCTTCAACCTTGCTGAGGTTTTGTCCGTGGATGAGGAGGGCGTGGGCGAGGCGGTTATCGGCCAGAGCCCTATCGACGAGCTTGATGGGGTCGGTAGCGGGCATCAGGGGACGGTTGTCGGAGTTCGGGCTTGGTCTGGTGGGATTAGCTTGGTCGGACTAAAGTCCAACCTCCTTGGCTAGAGGCACTCCAGGACATTGGTGAGGATGGAGGCTCGGTTTTCCTCAAGTTTTTGGGTGCCGTCGATGACGGAAAAACGGCCGGGGAGCGAGCGGGCTAGAAGCAGGTAGCCTTCGCGGACCTTGTTGTAGAAATCGACGTTCTCTTGCTCCATCCGATCAGGCAATTCGGTGACGCGACGCTTGACCCTTTTAAGGGATTCTTCGACGGGCACGTCGAGGATGAAGGTGAGGTCGGGCACAACGTTGCCGACGGCGAATTGGTTGATGAAGCTAACGGGGTCTGAGGAGATGCTGCGGGCGGCGCCTTGGTAGACGGTGGTGGAGTCGAGGAAGCGGTCGCAGAGTACGATTTTCCCAGCTGATAGGGCGGGGACCATTACTTCTCGAACGAGTTGAGCGCGAGCGGCTGCGAACAGGAGAAGTTCGGCTTCGGGCGTCATTTTCTCTCCAGCGGAGTTGTGGATGAGCAAGTGGCGGATTTCTTCGCCGATTTGAGTTCCGCCTGGTTCGCGGGTGACGACCACCTCATGGCCCATGCCTTCGAGTTCGTCGGCGAGGAGTTCGATTTGGGTTGATTTGCCACTGCCTTCCGAGCCTTCGAAAGTGAATAGTTTTCCGTCGTAGAATTCGCCTGCTGTCATTGGGTAGAGTAGGAAGTCAGATTTAAGGAGTGATAAGTGTTCGAAATTACTTCCATTCGCGGAGGAAGGTGTCGACGTCGTTGAAAGAAGGACTCTTCGCGGTGCGGACGTAGAAGCCGGAAAAGCAAACGCCTACGGTTAAGCATGCCTCGGGGGAAAGGCCGAGCTGTTGGGCGCTCATGAAGCCGGCGTTGAAGTGGTCGCCCGCGCCTGTGGTGATCTTGGGGTTGTTAACGTAGGGTCCTTCGACGCACCATTCGCCTTCTTTTGTCGCGCAGGCGGCTCGCTCTTTTGGGTGAACCACGACGGCCTTTACGTTGAGTTCGCGGCGAATGGCGGCGGCCATGCGTTTGAGCGATTCAGGATCGTCTCCGTCCTCTTTGATTTCGAAGGCTTCTGAGACCTGTTTTCCTTCCGAGAGGTTGAGGCCTAGGACGACGTTGCCGAAGCTCTGGAACTTCTCGATGGTGCGGAGGGCTTCGACGAGCTCGGCTTGGGCGCGCTTTTCGGGATCGGCGAGGTCGAAGAAGAAGGAACGGCCGCCTTCTACCGGAGGCAGATTGGGCAAGACCTTGGTGATGAAGGAGGAGAAGATCGCCGTCATGTTTGGAATCATGGTCCAGTTAACAAGGGCGATGAGGGTAGAGCGGGAGAGGATGTCGAAGAATTCGCCTTCCCCGATTTTGCCTACGATGAGATCGTAAGTGAGGTCATCCAAAGCTTTGGTGATGCCCATCATGACTTTGCCGTCGGTGAATTCGATGGCGTTGGTGAAGCCAGGGTCGCAGACTGAAATGGCGTTGGTCTTGGTGGCGAAATCTTGGAAGACGGGGTGCACGCCGTTTGCGCCGAGGGCTCCGAGGTAGCGAACTGGGTAGCCTGCTGCCAGCACCGCGTTTGCCATGATTGGACCGTTGCCTCCGAGCTTGTCCATTTTTGGATACATCTCGATGTTGGTGCTCATGCCCGCGGCTGCGGAGATTCGGCTGCCGAACTCTTCGATGGTATCGAGGCGAGTGAAGTTGTCGCCTTGGCAATGCCGTTTGTCTACCAAGTGGAGGATTGTATCCACAAATCCATCCAGCCCGACGAGAGCTTGCTTGCCAGCTTGGTTGCTGCGGTTGTCTTGGAGTTCTTTGAGGGCGCGGCTTTTGTAATCCATATTTGAGGGAGAGTTGAGGGGGAGGTAGTCGTCTAGATAGTTAGAAAAAGGGGAGTTTGGGGTTGGCGCTCCCGAGGGCAAATTAAATGTTCGACTGTCTATTGATCAGAGTTGGCCCTAATGGATGAGCGCGCAGGAGCTTTTTGAGCGGAGCATATTGGTGTTGCTTACGCTTAATGTGAGTAGCTTTTTTGGCTTTTGCCCTGAAATGAGTTGAACGAAGGGGTCGGCTTGGTTTCAAACTAGTTTTAGTTGTCGTTTTGGTAATCGCATGTCCCTGTTATTAAGCACTTTCAGTCCGATGGTCTTCGCGCAGACCACGAGCATCTTCACCTATTTCAGCAATAGCAATCTGGCCGGCAAGTTCATCATTGGAGCTTTGGCCTTCTTTAGCATCTGCGCGTGGGCGGTGATGATAGGGAAGTTTTTGGAGCTGAAGAAACTGCGTTTGTACAATCTTGGCTTCGAGCAATCGCTGCATCGGCTGAGCTCGGTGGTGAATACGCCCCCAGGGTTTTCGGCTCCGAAGCGGGTGCCTTATGCGGCGCTGTATCTGGATGCGGTTGAGGCTTACCATCGCGTGCAAGCGAAGGATGGGGAGTCTGCGGAGCAATTGCGAGCCGCGCGGATCGAGCATGTGGAGAACGCCTTGCAGCGTACCCTGGCGAACAAGACGCTTTCGTATGAAAGCAGTATGATATTTTTGGCTACAATCGTTTCGGGCGCGCCGTTCTTCGGGTTGCTGGGAACGGTTTGGGGCGTGATGGATGCCTTTGGGGCGGTCGGGCTTCAGGCGACGGCAACTCTGCAGAATTTGGCGCCTGGCGTTTCGGGCGCGTTGCTGACGACGGTTGCGGGCTTGTGCGTGGCGATCCCTTCGGTTTTCGGATACAATTATCTTTTATCGCGTACCAAGATTTTGGTTACAGAGCTTGAGAACTTCGCCAGTGCTTTGGCGGACATGATCGAGTTGGAAAGCCGCTGATGGACAGGGGGTAGGTGACAGGAGTCAGTGGACAGATTTTGTAATGGCGCGTTCGTTTCACAGAAAAAGATCTTTGGAGGCTCAGTCGGAATTGAATGTGACGGCTTTGATCGACTTGGGCTTTGCGCTGCTTATTATCTTTATGATTTCGACGCCTTTGATCGAGAACAAGCAGAGCATGCCGATCGACTTGCCGACGGGTCAGCCTTCGTCGACGCAGGCTCCGCCGGAGTCGGTGAATCTGGTGGTGTTGGATGAGGGGTATCGCTTGAATGATCTCGAGATCGGAGATGCGGATTTAGATAGGGAATTAGAGCGTTTCGCGATGCAGTCGAAGCCTCCTGTCATTAGTATTAGCATGGATCGGGATACGGTGGCTCAGCGATTCGTTTCTGCGCTTGATCTCTTGAAAAAGCACAAGTTGTCGCGTATCCATATTAACACCAAAGTAGAGGAGTAAGGGGAACGAGAACGGGATGTATTTTGAAGAAAAGGGACCTTTGGTGTTATCGGCAGTGTTGCACTTCGTATTAGTTGTGGTGGTGGCGATTACCGCTTGGGCGAAGCCGGATGAGGATGAGGATTTCGAATTCGAGATGGTGGAGGACAATTTCAGCTATGGCGCTCCGCCCGTGTCGGAGGAAGCTTCGGATACCTTGCCGATTATCGAGGAGTATCAAGCTGAGGAAATCGACATACCTGAGCCAAGCGAGATCGATGTGGAGCCAATCGAAGTAGTTGTGGAGTTGCCGGAAGAGTTTTTGGAGCCATTGCCCGTTGAGGAGGTCCCTGAACCGGAGCCCGAGCCGGTTGAGAAAGCGGAGCCACCGGAACCGGAGCAGATAAGCTTTTGGGAACACACGGGCGGGAAAGAGGTAGAGCCTCAGAATATTCCAAAGAAGCGCGAGCAGAGTCGGCCCTCGAACGTGAATGCGCCACGCATCGACGTCAGTCGCTTGTCGGACTTGGAGAGCGTGCGGGTGGACTTGCCGGCAGGCGAAAGAAGCGATCTGACTACTTATTTGAAGAGCTTAGGAAAAGCGGTGAGCGACCTTGCGGAATCGCATGCGATGTTGGATTTGACGGTGGAGATTTCGTTTACTGTGAACGCTCGGGGCGAATTTTTAGGCGTTGAGGTGAGCCGCTCTAGCGGAGATACCGCTTTTGATCGGAAGATACTAGACGCCTTCGCGAGAAAGCGGAGTTTCCACCCGCCGCCGGGAGGAGGATCTATTACGCGGATTCTGCCGTTTGCTCAGCAATAGGATTATGGATACAAAAAAACCTCGCCAACGGATGGAGAGGTTTTTGCCAAATTAAGGTTCGCTCGAACGATCAGCTGGAGAATTTAAACGGCACTTTGATCTTACACTTAATCGCCTTGCCGTCTAACTTGGCAGGAGAGAAACGCCACTTCTTGAGGGCTTCAAGAACGGGGGCATTCAGGGATTCGTTCGTCGTTTTTGCTATCTCCGCATTGATGACCATGCCTTTTTCATCGATTTCGATGAGAGCGGAGACCATGCCAGTGATTCCACTTGGATTTGCGGGGGCGACAGTCTTCTTCACCGCGGGTTGTACGTCCCACTTCTTTTCCGACGCGTAGCTTGCGGAAAGCGCCGTAAGGGAGAGTGCGATAATGAGTACGTTGCAGATGTTCTTAGAGAGGTTTTTCATTGGTCGAGGTAGGAGCTCGAGGGTTTTGTTGATTAGGACTTTTCGCGGACGAGATGTCCTGAAATAGACGGTTCTTGCTAGGAGCCCATCAGGGCGTCTTTCGCTCGATGACCTAATAATCGCCAGAATCCTCTGATTCGAAAACGACAAATGAGAAACGCCATGGCTTTTAAAAAGTCTTAACGATCAACAAGAAACAGAGCTAGAGGCTACTACTTATGATTCTGGAAGTCATGAGTATTACCGCTTATGCTTGAGCTACCATGCATGGGCAGATTGCTAGGGAAACCGCCAAGGTTTTCAGTGATTGAAGAAGGGATTCCTTGGCTTTTATCAGGATTTTAGACGGGAAATTTCCAAGCTGGAGTCAGGCCTGGCTCAACTTGATGGAGCTTTGCGAATCGCTTAGGAGCCCCTGATCCCAAATGGGATGGAGTCCTTGAATCGATCATTGAGCGTGGATTTTCTCAGAATGAGAAACGGATGACCTTTCGGTGATGGAAACGGGAAGGATCATCCTCTTTTCGTCTACCTCAACTCTTCTGATGCGTTTGCAGATCATTTCTACCGCAGCGGTCGCCATCTCCAGGAGCGGTTCCTTAACGGTGGTAAGAGGAGGGCTTAAGATCCTTGATAGGCCTTCATTCTCTCCTCCGATGATGGAAATGTCTTCTGGGATCTTCATACCCATTACGTATTGGAGCACATGCATCGCTTCAATCGCTTGCAGGCTCGAGCCGGGCACGTAGATGCCGTCGCAATCGTTACGAATGAGTTTTGCGATAGCGGAATAGGCGTTATCGTTTTCGCTTCTCAACGAGTAAAGGTCCGGCGTTATAGAAAGGCCGCGTTCGTTGATGGCTTGGGTGAAGCCTGCGAGTCGCTTGCGGAAAGCCGTTACGTCGGGCGAGTAGAATCCTGGCTTTTGCTTGCCTGCTTCGATGAGGTGCTGAGCGGCGATGTAGCCCGCTTGGTGATGATCCGAGCCTACCGTGTGCTGACCTTCTTGGATTTCGAATTTGTCGAGATAAACCGTGGGAGTGGTCTTCTCTAATTCTGCGAGCCTCGCTTCGCTCTCTTTATTATAGGTTACTGCAATAAGACCGTCGATAAAGAGAGAGCTCAGCTCTTCGAAGGGATTCTGAGGCTCGATCACCGCGATGCCTTCAGAGGCGAGCGCGTACGAGAGGTGTGTAGAAAGGGTTGCCGAGTAGCCAATGACTCGGTCGGTGAAGGTTGGTTCGTTGAACAGGGCTACGATCTTCGTGCCCGAGCTTGAGCTTGGCTTGATGTTAAGCTCCTGGGCGACTTTGAGGATCTTGTCTCGAGTTTCCTGGCTGACGTTGCCTTTGCCGTTGAGCGCGCGACTCACGGTGCCTGCCGATACGCCTGTCGCTTTTGCGATGTCATAGATGGTGTTTCGCTTTGGGGAAGCCTGATTTTTAGAAGCCATGGGTCGGTTTAGGGTGGATTAAGGATAAGTTGCGGGGCTAATGCAACAAGTTGCTGCACTTTGTAAGGTTCTAATGACCAAGCAATGGTTGAAGAGGTTTCGTTGGAGGACGGCAGTCACTGATATTGGGATAGATTTGGGTTCATCGAGGAATATATTTTATCATAATGCAATAAATTGCAAATAAATGAAAAATGTTGTTGTATCAGAGTCTAGAGCGTGCATTGATTTCGAGCATGGAAACTTTCGGTCGCGGCGACCGAACCTTCATTAAACAGAACCCCACACTGATAAGCGTCTGCTTCGATCGGTAAGCGCT
>JBCCZW010000011.1:0-18385 GCA_039186805.1 Verrucomicrobiota bacterium | reverse complement strand
GGCGAATTAGGTCGGATCTTTCTCAAGATCCGCTACTTTGGGTTGGGTTTTGGGGGCGGATTGAGGGGGCGTTGAGGGAATTTCTTCGCTCGCGTTATTTTTGTGGCAATCGCTGGAGGAAGTGGGGCGTCGAACTAGGTGCAGCTCGCTTTAAGTCCAAGGGATATGCGGAAAAAACGTTACTCTTGAAGAATAATCCTAAAACAGATTTGAAAATGACATCATCAGCCGCCATTTTGCCGGTCATGGAGGAGGAATCTATGACTAATACAAAGGCTCACCCCAAACCGAAGACTGACACGGAGTTAGTACAAGCAGGTTATCGATACGCTTTGTCGATAGCGAGGCATCATGAGGATGCGCAAGATTTGGTGCAGCAAGCGTGGCTTAAACTGCAGCGGGCATACGGAAAGGTCGAAGGGACTCCTGTGTTGTTTCGGGCAATTAGGAATTTATTTTACGATCAAAAGCGTCGCAGCAAGATTGTTCAGTTCGAACCCATCGATTCGACGCCGGAGCCCGGTAAGCTTGAGTCGAAAGGCGTCTCTTTAGATATGGAGCTGGTGATGAGCAAGCTGAGGCAGGAGGAGCGTGAGGCGTTGTTTCTGAATGTAGTCGAGGGCTACACGGCGAGTGAAATTTCCGAGCAAACAGGTACGCCGCGGGGTACGATCTTGAGTCATATCCATCGCGCCCGCCAAAAACTCGCTAAGGCTCTCGGTAAAGAGTTTCGCGATTCCAAGTAAGGGAGGTTCCGAAATGGAAGAAAAAAGATTAGACGACGAAGTTAAGAAGTATTTCGAGGCGCAGCAGCTCTCGGGCGACATGGTTGCCAAAATCCTTAAGCAGGGCTTAGAGGAGAAAGAGAAGGGAGCGAGTTCAGCGCGTAAATGGTGGCTTACTTGGGTGCCTGTGGCTGCCGCGGCTGCGATCGTGATGGCATTCGCATTTCAGCTTGGGCAGAGCCACGATCAAGACGACTACACCTACGACGTAGCGGGCCAGATTGCGATGCGACACGAGAGTACGGCTCCGTTGGATGTGGAGTCTGCGTCCTACGAGGGAGTACAGGAAGGGCTCAATAAGCTCGGTTTTTCCGTTACGCCCGAGAAGAAGGGCAGCTTGCTCGCCGCCTACGAAGTGATTGGCGCCCGCTATTGTCGCTTAGAGGGACAGTCGGGAGCCCACATGCGGGTTAAGAATCGCGTGACAGGCGCGATCTGCACGCTTTATGTGGCTTCCCTCAAGGGATCCTTGAAGGACCTAGAGGGCTCGGATGCCCATCTCGACCTAGAAGCCCATGAGGTAGACATGTGGGAGGATGGGGGTCGCCTATTCGCCCTTGTGAAATAGATTTTTATTTTAGGAGTTAAGTTAGTTGAAAAGCCGGATCGGGAGGATCCGGCTTTTTTGTGGCTCTGCAGATGATTATGTGGGGCCGAGGACGTTTTGCTAGTCGGAGAGATTTGGCTCGTTGGCGGGACTGCTGATTTTAGCGGCGATGTATCTTGCAGCGACTGGGTAGCTATTAGTGATTGAACTAATCACTTGGAGGAAAGCGCTTAATAAGGACTCAAAGTAATTGTAAAAGGACCGCTGCGAGGGATTATTGGATGGATTTGGGGCGTTGCGTCGCGCAAGTATTCGAGCTGCTAGGAGCGTGGCGATGGCTCTAGTTGAGTGGAACGTTTTTTGGATATGGCGCGATTGTTAGTTATTGATCCTCTGCAGATGAACTGCAGCACTGGCGATGGAGGGTCTTCGTGGTCGACGAGGGAATGGTTCGAGCGCGCGTTGTCGTCTATGGAAGGGGTAGCGTTCGAGATCCTGGTGGCAGATGATCCGAATGTGTGCTCGAAGGTTTTGGAGGCGGATGGAGTGGTCCTGGGGGGCTCGGAACGGTCGGCCTGGGAGGACTGCGGGTTTAACGACCAGCTACTGGATTTGATCGCTTTGTGTAAGCACAACCAGATACCGTTCCTGGGGATTTGCTTTGGAGCCCAGTTGTTGGGTCGAGCGCTAGGGGGGCGCGTGGAGCGCCATCCGGACGGGATTGAATTGGGCGCGATGCGGATCGAGCTAACGGAGGCGGGGAAGAATCACTTTCTGTTTCACGGGCTGAGGAAGGGACATTTCAAGTCGATCGAAACTCATCAGGATGCGGTTTTGTATCTGCCCAGCGGTTGCAGTTTATTGGCTTACACCGAGCACACGAAGACCCAGGCGTTCGCTTACGGCGACTTGATGTTTGGAGTCCAGTTTCATCCGGAGATGAATGGGAAGGATCTCAAGAATCTCTGGGAAGGATGGGTACAAATGGGAGAGATCGAGGCGGTGCCTTCGGCGTATCGTGAGACGATCGAGGGCTGCGAGTGCGCGGAGATGCCTCTTATTTTGAGGAATTTCGTGGAGCGCGTTAAGGTCGGAGTGGCGAGTTTGGTGGAGTAAGGGGATCGGAAGTCTCTCGACTTCCGCTACTGTAGGTTTGATAGAGCTGATTCAGGGTACGGTGGAATTTGTTCAGTTCCTGACCTCCGACCCCTGGACTAGCCGTCCCACTCGATTTCGGCTCCGAGCTTGCGGAGGTTTTCGGCGAAGTACGGGTGGGCTCTGCGGATAGGGTCGGCTTTGCGGACGATGCTTTTGCCTTCGATGCTGGCGGCGGTCATGTAGAGGGCGACGGCGGCGCGAATGATATAGGGGGGTTCGACTTCAGCAGGACGCATGAGGCGGTTGCCGAAGACAATGATGCGGTGGGGGTCGCTGATGACGGCGTGGGCGCCGAACTTCGTGAGTTCGGGGAGCCAGGAGAAGCCTCCTTCGTAGACCTTGTTCCAGAAGTGCATGACACCGTCTGCCTTGGTGGATACGGCGATCATTAGGGGAAGGAGATCGACCGGGAAGTAGGGCCAAGGAGCGGCTTCGATTTTGGGAAGCAGGTTCGATGTAAAGGGTTGTTGGATACGGAGAGATTGATTTGCGCGCACGACGCTGGTTTCGCCTTCGGTTTCGATTGCGACCCCAAGCTTGGCGAAGCTGCGGTTGATGAGAGGTAGGTATTGAGGCACAGAGTTTTCGACCCGGACTTCGCCGCCGGTGATGGCCCCGATTGCGAGGAAGGTGGCGACTTCGTGGTGGTCTGAGGAGATGGAGGTTTGAGCTCCGCCAAGTTGTTCGACTCCGGTGACTTTGAGGACGCTGGTGCCAGCGCCCTTGATTTGGGCTCCCATGGAGCTGAGGAATTGGCAGAGGTCTTGAACATGCGGCTCGCTCGCGGCGTTAGTGAGGGTGGAGGTGCCTTTGCCGAGGGCGGCGGCCATGAGAAAGGTTTCCGTCGTAGTGACCGACATGTAGTCGGCCCAGTGTTCGGCCCCTTGGAAGCGGTCTTCGATGGAGATTTCTAGGACGCCGTTGTGGCTGACCTTGGCTCCGAGGTGGGAGAGGATCTCAAGATGAGGGTCGAGCTCTCGGATGCCTAGGGCGCAACCTTTGGGGTTGGAATCGAGGTGAACTTTTTTGAAGCGGTAGAGGAGGGGGGCAAAGAGGAGGACGGCCGAGCGCATGCCTTGGGGGAGGTCGGCGAAGTCGAAATCGGTGGTGAGAGCGGAGTGATCGAGGCGCATCTTCTTGTCCTCCCGGTCCCAGTCGATTTGTGAGCCTATGCTGCGAAAGAAAGCGACGAGCTTCTCGATGTCGGTAATGGCGGGGACGTTTTCCAGGAAAACGGGTTCCTCGGCGAGGAGGGAAGCGCAGAGGATGGGGAGGACTGCGTTTTTGTTGCCTGATGGGGTGATTGAGCCGCTGAGAGGTTTGCCGCCGTGTACGATGAGATCCGCCATAGTGATGCTGCTGCGTTGCGCTGAACAAGTTGGTCTATGGGAGCCGTTGAATTGTCAAAAAGAATGTTGGTGAGATAACTGTCCAATGATCGGTATCGAATTGGGAATGGGGCCATCGGGCTGAACCCGAAGGTACATTTGATGGGACTCTGGTTCGATTTTGTTTAAGAGTAAGGTTTGTATTAGGGGTTGATTTTGTTTCTGTTATCAGCATGTAGCTTGGGCCTTCGCTGCATCGAGGAATGTTCCCGGTGACGGCTGAAGAAACGGCTTACGGGTCATTCAACTTCTAAAAATCTCATTGAGGATCTCGATCTGAACGGACGGGCACCCGAATATGAAAACGATTCCAGATTTCCAAAAGCGGCGGGCGGCGGGAAAGCCGATCACCATGGTGACGTGCTATGACGCAGCGACCGCGAAAATTATAAATGAGTCGAATATCGACTCAATTTTGGTGGGCGATTCGTGCGCGATGGTTGTGCACGGTTTTGACAGCACGGTGCATGCGACTGTCGATATGATCGCTACTCATACCGCCGCCGTTCGTCGTGGGGCTCCAAAAAAGGTGATCATTTCCGATCTGCCGTTTCTTTCTTACCGCAAGGAGCGGGACTCGGTGATTGAGTCGGTGAAGACTTTGATGAGAGCGGGCGCGAATGCGGTGAAGCTCGAGCGAAGCAAAGGAAACTTGGATTTGATCCGCGATTTGGTGGAAGCGGGGGTCCCCGTGATGGGGCATCTTGGTCTGACGCCCCAATCGGTGAATGAATTTGGCGGATTTAAGATGCAGGCCAAGACGGATGCGTCAGCGGCGGAGCTGATTGTGGAAGCCAAGCAGCTGGAAGCGGCGGGTTGCTTTTCGATCGTGTTGGAGTGCGTGCCTGCCAAGGTCGCGAGGCGTTGTACGGAAGAACTGAATATTCCTACGATTGGGATTGGTTGCGGACCTGATACCTCGGGTCAGGTTCTGGTGATAAACGATTTGCTGGGAATGGATGCTACTTTTATGCCGCGGTTTGCTCGGAAGTATGTGGATCTGAGTAAGTTGATTGGCGGCGCGATCGAGAGTTATTGCGAAACGGTGACTGATGGCAGTTTTCCAGGGAAGGGAGAATTTACCAAATGACGACGGTATTTAGTTCGATCGCGGATTGGCGGTATTTTCGTAAAGAGATGCTGGATACGGAGACCTTAGGCGTGGTACCTACCTTGGGTGGTTTGCACGAAGGACATTTCGCGCTGGTGAGGCGTTCTTTGGAGGAAAATGATCGAACGGTAGTGACTGTTTTCTTGAATCGCGTACAGTTCAACAAGAAGGAGGATTACGAAAAGTACCCAGCAAATTTCGAGGAGGATGTGGCGGCTCTTGAGGCAATGGGAGTCGATGCGGTACTGGCCCCGGAGTTTGATGCCATGTATCCGGATAACTATGACTTCCGGGTGAGTGAGAAGAATCTTTCGAATGCGATGGAAGGGGCGCACCGTCCGGGGCACTTCGATGGCGTGTTGACGGTGGTGATGAGGTTGCTGAATATCGCTCAAGCGGATCGAGCTTACTTTGGTCAGAAGGATTACCAGCAGTTGGCTTTGGTGGAAGGGATGGTGAAGGCGTTCTTCATGCCGACCAAGATTGTCGCATGCCCTACTGTTCGCAGCGATACAGGTTTGGCTTTGAGTTCGCGTAACCGTCGCTTGTCGAAAGAAGGATTGGAGCAGGCGGCGTTTTTTCCCCAGATATTGAATACATCAGCTAGCGTGACTGAAGCGATTTCTCGCTTGAAAGGCAAGGGCTTTGAGGTTGAGTATGTGGAGGACCGCGATGGACGTCGTTTGGCGGCAGTCGTGATTGAAGGCGTCCGGTTGATCGATAATCTGGTTCCGGGAAGTTTGCAGATTGATTCTGAAGTTGCTGGGAGAAGGGAGGCTCGCTTATGAATCTCTGTATTGATGTAGGTAATTCTCAACTACACGGCGTGGTTTACGATGAGGATAAACACATCATGCAGCTGCGGAAGGAGTCGACTTCTCGGACTTCTCGCGATGAGCTGGGTTTGTTTTTGGTGAGCGTGTTGCGCGAGAAGGGGGTAGACCCTAAGGAGATTGAGCGGATTGGCGTGAGTTGCGTGGTCCCGGATGAGGTGCACTCGTTGCGGAATGCTTGTTTGATTTACTTCGGAATTGAGCCGCTTTTTTTGGAGGCGGGGATTAAGACGAAGCTGAAGATCAAGACGCGAAACCCTTTGGAAGTGGGAGCGGACCGGATTGCGAATGCGATTGCGGTCGGTGATTTGTTTCCGGATACGAACGCTTTGGTGGTGGATTTTGGGACGGCGATTACTTTCGACGCTGTGACCGCAAGACGGGAGTACCTTGGCGGCTCGATTATGGCGGGCCTCGGCTTGGCGATGCAGGCTTTGGGTTCCAAGACGGCGAAGTTGCCCTTTGTGGAGATAACGAAAGCGGAGTCGGCTTTGGGACGTTCTACAATCGAGTGTATCCAGGGAGGGATTTATCATGGATACTATGGGATGGTGAAGGAGCTGATCGGACGTATTCGTCAGGAGGCGTTTGGAGATGAAGAGTGCGTCGTGGTGGCGACGGGAGGTTTTTCTCAACTGTATCGAGATTCTGGATTGTTTGATGAAATTGTTCCGGATCTTGTTTTGCGGGGCATCAATGTGGTACTCGCTCTCAATCCTAAGGCTTCTCTAGAGGAGGTTGGAAAATGAAACGTTACATGCTTAAGTCGAAGATCCATCGGGCGACCGTGACCGATGCGGATTTAAACTACGAGGGCTCGATTAGTATCGACCCCAAGCTCTGCGCGGCAGCGGATCTCGTCGAATTCGAAAAGGTCGACGTGTATAACTGCGACAACGGGAATCGTTTTCACACCTACGTGATTTGGGGCAAGGATGGCGAGATTTGCCTGAATGGGGCGGCTGCGCATTTGGCCCAGCCAGGAGATCGCGTGATTATCGCGAGCTATATCGAAGTCGAGGAGGAAGATGTAGACACTTTCAAGCCGAAGCTCGCTTTGGTGAATGGGGACAACACAGTGAAGGAGTTGCGGGAACCGAATATTCGGAGGCCTTAGTGTTTGCCATGCAAGTCTGCGTTTTAAGTGCGATCTCTACCGTGGAGGGATCTTATTGATCTTCAATTTTAGCTTGGCGTTGAGGTATCTTTTGCTTGGAAGCTCAAGGTAGCGATAGAGAGGTATTGCGAGTGCAGCGCTCGTAGCTAGAATTGCGAATCCAGACGAGAGAGTCATCTCTCCGGGCGAAGAGATCAAGCCAAGACGTTTTCCGATGATGAGCATAGGTCCATGAAGGAGATAGATGCCGTAGGATAGACTTCCGAGGGCGGCGAAGAGTCTTATGGATAGTAGTCTGGATAGGTATCCGGATTTTAATGACAGAATGAGTATCGACGGAGGAATCAAAGCCCAGCAAGCAAGACGGCCCGCGAAACTGTCGATGTCGAGAGAATAGAAGAGTGCGGCTACGAGCGTAGCTTCGATTAGCGTGATTGGAAATGAGGGGAAACGAAGAGACGCGACGGAGTTGAAGACCTCGTAAGTGAGATATCCGATGCAAAGTCCGAGTAAGCAACGGGCGGCGGCGATTGTGGTAAAATGAAAGGATTCGAGCACATGATCGAGTCGCTTGCCGCTGGATAGCACTAGATAGAGAACTGCAGCGGCAATGAATGCGGATAGAATGCGAAGTCGATATTTCGCGATGGAGAAGAAAACGATTAGATTGAGCCAGAACTCCGCGCTTATGGACCATGATGGCCAGTTGTAGTAATAGGTTTCTGAGGGAATGAAACCATTGAGTAGCAATAGATTTAGCAGAGCTTGGGGGAGTCCTTGCTCATTGTAAGGAAGTTTTAGATACTGGGTAAACCAGAACAGGATGAGTAGGGAGAGTGTAAAGTAATGGAGGGGAGCGAGACGCGAGAATCGGGAGATGGCGAATTCGAGAAGTGAAGTTTGGGGTTTTTGAAAAAGGGCATGCGCGAGAACGAAGCCTGAAAGATGAAAAAAGAAATCGACTGCCAACGCTCCGTTCGCGAGCGTTCGCTCCCATCCTGAACAATGGCCTAGGACGACTATGCCGGCCAGGAAGAAACGCAGGGCGTCTAGCTGGTGGAATCTCTTCATGTTTACCTGAGCGCGATAAAGCTAGCGAAGTTGAAGCATTGGAGCCAGGTCTCGCAGTGGGTGAAGCCGGCTGCTTTGAGGCGCTGTTTGTGAACGTTGGTGGTTTCGGGTATGAGAACATTCTCGATGGCGTCGCGTTTGCGGGCGATCTCGAGCTCGCTGTAGCCGTTGGCGCGTTTGAAATCGTGGTGGAGATCCGTCAGCTCTTTTTGGATACGAGCTTCTTCGAATTGTATTTTTTCAGAGAGAAGGAGAACTCCGCCGGGGGCGATACCTTCGGAGATGCGGGCGAGGAGGGCGGTCCGCTTTTCTTTGGGAATGAATTGTAGCGTGAAATTGAGGACGACGATGGAGGCGTTTTCGATGGGTGTTTCGAGAATGTCTTGCTGCAGAAGCTCGACTTGTCGCGTCGGGAGCTCTGTATCCGTGTGTTGGCGACAGCGTTGCAGCATAGGTTCGGAAGTATCGACGCCGATGAGTTGGATGTCATCTGTGGCAATGTGTTTACCCATGGCAATGAGACCGGCTCCTAGCGAGCAGCCCAGGTCGTAGATGCGGGTGCCGGATCGGGCGTGCCGGTTGGCGATGAGCTCCATGAGGGAGAGGGTCATGGCGTAGCCGGGCACGCTGCGTTTGATCATGTCCTCGAAGACGGAGGCGACGGAGCTGTCGAATGCGAATCCGCCGGGAGCGTGGTGGTCTTTGGAATAGAGATCGTCGCGGGAAGCCATGGGAAGAGTGATGTACCGAGCGACGCGACACTCAAGGAGCAAAGTGACGAGACATGTGGAATGGTAAATTTGGAATGAGGTTGTGAGCGGGCAATGGGGAATTGCGATTGGGTGGAGGGAGGTGGCTCCTTGGGCTCACGGCCAAGGTTGCTTTCTTTTGGGCTTCGGGGTTTCGGCAGCTGGAAGCAGCCGCTCCGTTCAGAGTTGAGTAGTGTGATGTCGTTTGCGGTACTGGGAGGGGGATTGGTGGTGAAGTTCCTTGAATTTGCGGTAGAAGTAGGAGAGTTGCTCGTAGCCTACGTCGTAGCAGATGTCGATTATGGGGGCGTTGGTGCTGGCGAGCATTTGGGCCGCGCGGTTGAGGCGTTGCTGATTGATATAGGTGGAGGGAGTGATGCCCAGCTGTTTGCGAAAAACGCGGGAAATATGTTCGGGGGAGAGATCGATGTATTGGGACATTTCGGGCTTGAGGTTCCGATCAGCGAGATGGGCGTCGATGTAGCGTAGGAGAGAATCCCACCAGCTGGGGGCTTGTGGGTTGAAGCTGCGTTCCTCTTGGAGAAGGAGTTCGTTCAGGAGGAAGATCATGAACTCGTGCAAGAGGCGCCAGCCATTGAGCGAACCGCGTGAGTTGAGGAGTTCGGCGAAGTATTCATGGAGGCGGTTGCGGAGTTGTTGAGGGACGCGCCGACTCCAGAAGGGTTGGGTTCCGAATTCGTTCTCCCAGCGCTTGCGTTGCCCAAGGTAGTCGAGCGCGCGGTTCCAGTCTTCGTTGCGAATGTTGATGTTGTAGAAGCGAATGTCTCGCCCTTGCATTGAATGGAGCGAAGTTTCGCTGATGTAGTTGAGGTCGCCGGGATTTGCGGTGAGGGTTTGACCGTCGATTTGGTGGCTGAGTTGGCCCTCTGTAAGAAAGAAGAGGTCGAAGAAGCCGTGGTGGGTATGGAGTTCGTGGGACCATTTACCGTCCATCTGGTAGCAATGGATGTCGTACTCGCGGTTGGTCCACTTGCGAATATTGTATTGGAGGGGCGTGGGCATTGGGAAGGGCGAATGGCGCAATTGCGAGGATGCGGGCTTTGGTTGTCGGCACTGGCGACCGACCGCTGCGGTGGGCCGCATCGCATGGCTTGGGTTTTTGAGGTTGAGATCAAATAAGTTCAAAGAAAAATCATTTTGAGCTAAGACTTATCAATAAGATTTAATTATTCTTTGAACTATGAGTAATTCCCCCGACCCCTTTTCTTCCGTGGTTAATGTCGATTCTACTCGAATCGATTTGAGTGGCGAGTGGCAGCTTCGGTCATCCGATGGCGAGTATGAGGTAGCTGCAAGGGTGCCAGGGGATACGCACAGCGCATTGTTGGATGCGAACAAGATCGAGGATCCTTATTGGGGGAGAAATGAGCTCGAGGTGCAGGATTTGGCGAGGAAGGATTGGTTGTATTCGCGAGTTGTGGAGATAAGCGAAGAGCTGCTGTCGGCTCCTTCCATCTTTTTGCATATCGAAAGTTTGGATACGATCGGCGAGGTTTGGGTGAATGGGGTGAAGCTATTGGAGACGGACAACATGTTTGTGAGACATCGGGTAGAGGCAAAGTCTGTTTTGAGGGCGGGTGAGAACGAGATCGAGATTCGGATCTCGTCTGCGGAACTTGAAGCAAAGCGGCGAGCGGCGGCGGCGCCGTATCCTTTGCCGCAAACAAATGCCCCTATTCAATCGCCTCATCGGAATTTAGTGAGGAAGGTTCAATGCCACGGCGGATGGGACTGGGGCCCGTGCCTGATGGTTTCTGGAATTAATGGGCCGATCGTTTTAGCGACGAACGAGAAGGGGCGTATCGAGTATACGTATACGGAGCAGACCCATCGACAGGGAGTGTGCGAGCTTGAGGTTTTTTGCGAGTTCGAGTCGTTGGTGGAAGAGTCGATTTGCTGGAGCGCCGCGTTTGATGGCGAGATCTTTTCCTTTGAAGCGGATTTGGTTAAGGGAGCGAATCTGTTGCGAGGTTCGCTGGTGGTCGAGGAGCCAAAACTTTGGTGGCCGAATGGATACGGTGAGGCTAAGCTCTATGACTTGAGTATCGAAGTTGCAGAGGAGGTTGTGGAGAAGCGGATTGGCCTTCGTAAGATGGATCTGGTTTACGAGGAAGATGAGGTGGGTTTGTCGTTCGTTGCGCGGGTGAACGGAGTGAATGTTTTCTGCAAGGGGGCGAACTGGATTCCGATGGATGCCTTGCCGCAGCGTCAGACTCGAGAAGCTTACGAGGATTTGCTGACGAGTTCCGTCGATGCGAATATGAATATGATTCGCGTTTGGGGCGGTGGGCAATATGAACAGGATGTCTTCTATGAACTCTGCGACGAAAAGGGATTGCTGGTTTGGCAGGACTTCATGTTTGCTTGCTCTATGTATCCATCGAGCAAGGACTTTTTAGAGAGTGTGGAGAGAGAAGCGATTCACCAGGTGAAGCGTTTGCGAGACCATGCCTGCATTGCGTTGTGGTGCGGGAATAATGAGAACATCGGAGCTCTGAATTGGTACGAGGAATCGCGCAAGAATCGCGACCGCTATATTGTCGATTATGATCGTCTGAATTCAGGCGTTTTGCAGCGGGTGACTGAAGAGTTGGATCCGGCGCGAGTGTTCTGGCCGAGTTCGCCTTGCGGAGGTCCGAATGACTACTCGGATGCGTTCCACAATGACCGGAGAGGAGATATGCACTATTGGGATGTGTGGCATCGGGGTATGAACCTGGAAGCTTACTATGAGGTGACGCCGCGTTTTTGTTCGGAGTTTGGGTATCAATCGTTCCCGTCAATGGAAGTGGTGAAGACCTATGCGGAGGAAGGCGATTTGAATGTGACCTCTCCGGTGATGGAGCATCATCAACGAAACAAGGGCGGGAACTCGAAGATTGTGGAGATGTTTACTCGCTACTTCAGGATGCCGGTGGGTGCGGATGGCTTTATTTATTTGAGTCAGATTCTACAGGGCTTGGCCATTAAGATGGCGGTAGAGCACTGGCGACATCTGCGTCCGGTTTGCATGGGGACTCTGTATTGGCAGCTCAATGACAACTGGCCGGTGTGTTCCTGGGCGTCGGTGAACTACGGCGGCAAGTGGAAGTTGCTGCATCACATGGCGAAGGAATTTTACGCGCCGACGATTGTTTCTGCCTTCCAGAAGGAAGGGGGGGATTCGGTAGAGATCTGGCTGACGAATGATCGGCTGGAGCAAGTCAAAGGAACGGTCACTTTGCGGGTGATAGATTTCTCGGGGAAGGTTTTGAGGAGCGAGAGCTTTGATCGGGAGATTGTTGCGGAAGGAGCGGAGAAGCTAATGGATTTGAAGATCGATGAATGGACCGATTCGCCAGAGGGGACCTTTCTATCTATGGCCTTGGAGACGGAAGAAGGGCTCTGCGACAACACGCATTTCTTCGCCAAGTACAAGACTTGCGAGATTGAGAAGGCTGAAATTTCGGTTTCTGCGGCCGAAATCGAAGGGGAGCTGGTGGCTAGGGTTTCGACGGATAAGCCAGCGTTTTTCGTGAGCGTCGATGCTGAGGGAATCTCAGGCGAATTTGATCAGAATGGGTTTACATTGTTGCCGGGTGAGGACCGGGAGTTGGTGTTCCGAGCGAAGGAAGAAGGGGTGAGCGCTGATAGTCTGAAGGGGGCGATTAAGGTGCGTGATCTTCGAGGTACTTACTAGGGACTCGGCGTTTTAGATCGGGAAACGGCAGATTGCGGAGGTTTGGCCTAGGATCTCTTCTTGTTTGACCTTCGGAGCGGGGTTCTTATCGAGTGGGCGTCTTTTCGTCATGAATCGGGTCTTTATCAAAACTTACGGGTGCCAGATGAACGAGCGGGATAGCGAGCAAGTAGCTCACTCGCTGCGGGGTCGTGGTTACTCGATTGTAGAGACTGAGCATGATGCTGATGTGGTGCTTCTAAATACCTGCAGCGTGCGGGATCAGGCCGAGCAGAAGGCGATTGGGAAGGCGGGCTATTTGGCGAAACGGAAGAAGGAGGACCCCAATTTCAAGATCGGCATTATGGGCTGCATGGCCCAGAATCGTGGTGACGAACTGGTGGATCGTTTGCCGGATTTGGACCTCATTGTGGGAACTCAGAAGTTTCACAGGGTGCCGGATCACCTCGATAATATGATGGCGAGCTTGAATGGGCAGGGACCGAAGCCGGAAACGTTGATCGATTTAGAGGAGGAGGCGGGCTCTCAAAATGCCATCAAAGATCACATTGCGCGTAAGAATCAGGTAAGCGCCTTCGTTTCTATTATGCAGGGCTGCAATATGAATTGCGCGTTTTGCATCGTTCCTAAAACGCGAGGTCGTGAACGCGCGCGGCCGATCGGGGAGATCGTCGATGAGGTTGAACGTCTGGCGGCTGAGGGGGTCAAGGAAGTGACTTTGTTGGGGCAGATCGTGACGAGCTATGGGCGTCGCGATTTTCCGGTAGTGGGTGGCAAGTCGCCTTTCGTGCAGTTGATCGAGAAGATCAACGAGGTAAGAGGCATTGAGCGGATTCGTTTTACTTCGCCTCACCCGCGCGGGTTTAGGCAGGATTTAGTTGAGGCTTACCGCGATGTGCCGAAGCTCTGCGAGTACATCCATCTTCCGCTCCAGGCGGGTTGCGACAAGACGCTTAGGGCGATGAATCGTCCGTATACGAAAGCTCGATACAAGGAGATTGTCGATTCGTTGCGGGCGGTGGTGCCGGATATGTATTTTTCGACGGACATTATCGTGGGCTTCCCCGGCGAGACTGAAGAGGACTTTCATGAGTCGGCTCAGTTCTTCGAGGAGATCGGCTATGACATGGCTTATATCTTCAAGTACTCGATTCGTACTGGGACGCCGGCGGAGGTGATGCCGGATCAGATCGCTAAGGAAGAGAAAGAGCGTCGCAATCAGGTTTTGCTGGACATTCTCTCGAAGAGCTCTCTGAGACGAAACGAGTCTTTGGTAGGAACCACGCAGGAGGTTTTGATTGAGGGTAAGGCGAAGCGGGGCGATGTTTACACGGGCAAGACTCGCGGTTTCCGAAGTTGTATTTTTGACGCCAATGAGCGTTTGATTGGTCAAAGCGTCCCCCTAAAGGTGGTGCGAGCGACGGCGAGTTCTTTGTATGGGGAGCTTGTATTGAATGGAGTGGATACAGAATGATTTTGAGTGTTTTGGTTTCGACGAGCGGATGCGCGAAGATAGCCGCAGACTTTCCTCGGGGGCGATGGACTGGGGTTTCGGATTTAGGTTTTAGGATTTCGTAAGATGGAACTGACTCTATTTCAGGCGACTTTGATTTTCGGTTTGGCGACGCTGGTGTGCGGTTTGGCCTTGAGCCTTCAGACGGGAGCGGTTTCGGCGATGCTCAAGGGTTTCCCGCGCAGCAAGATGGCGGCGTATGCGATTTTGCCGGTAGGCTTGGTTTGGGTTTTGTATGAAGTGACGCAGTTGGGACCTGCGGATTTCGGCAATCATAAGAATCTGATTTTTATTGGTTTTCTGATTCTGGGATTGGGGTCGTTTAAGTTCGCTCCAGATTTTCTTTCAGTGCGGGCCGTTTGCATCCTGTATTTGCTGATTACATACAAGTTGGTCTACGCGGGTTATATGCAGTATGAAGAGCCTTTGCGTTTGGTGATGGTGACGCCGCTTTATCTCGGAGCGGCGTTGGCGATCTATCTGGCATATGCTCCTTATCGGGTGCGCGACTTTTTCGAGTGGTTTCTGCCTGTGGCTTCGCGTGTACGCCTGACGGGTCTAATCATGGCGCTTTACGGTTTGGCGGCGACAGGGGTGGCGTTCGCTTACTAGCTATGATCGAGACTCCAACTGATGATTTTGCTCTCTTTATGATTATCGCTGGTCCTGCGGGAAGCGGTAAGTCGACTTTGTGCGAGCGATTGATCCACGAGTATTCAAGTATTGAGAGAGTGGTGACATGCACGACCCGCGATCCGCGACCAGGAGAGGTGGATGGGAAGGACTACTACTTCTTTTCCAAAGAGGAATTCGAGAAGAAGGTTGAGGAGGACGCTTTTCTCGAATGGGCGAAGGTCCATGACAATTTCTACGGCAACCTTAAATCGATCGTGCAGGCGAAGTTGGAGGATCACATCGACCTGGTGATGAATATCGATGTGCAAGGAGTCCTGAACTACAAGAAGGCGGCTGAAAGCAATGCGTTGATCAAGCAACGGCTGGTGACGGTTTTCGTAACGCCGCCGAGCTTCGATAATTTACGTCAGCGGCTCAGATTGCGTGGGGACGCGGACTCGGATATCGATCGCCGCTTGCAGACGGCAGAAGCGGAAGTGCGCCAGTGGAAGGAGTTCGACTACGCGTTTGTGTCTCAGTCGAAGGATCAGGATTTCGAAGTGATTAAGAGCATCTTGTTGGCGGAAAAGCGCAAGGTGCGTCGGATGGGCTAGCGCCGGGGACAGACAAAAGGATCATTTTTGGCTCGTGTACGGCAGTTTGCACCTAGCGCCTGCTTGCCACAAAATTTTCCAACGTTGGAAAATTTTGTGGCAAGCGAGAGAGGGGGCGTGACTAGCAAATTTTTTAAGAATTGGCTTAACATCTTTGGGGTGTGCGGCATGGTTTTCGCCATGTACGAATTGGAAGGCACAGTTAAGTTGATCGAAGCGACGCAGACTTTCGCGAGCGGCTTCAGCAAGCGCGAGTTTGTGGTAACGAGCGAAGATAAATACCCCCAGGATATCAAATTTGAATGCACCAAGGAGAAGATCGAAATGCTCGAGAAAGTGCGGGAGGGCGATAAGGTGAAGGTAAGCTTCAACATTCGCGGCAATGAGTACAATGGTCGCTATTACGTGAACCTTCAAGCCTGGCGAATCGATGCGGTGGGCAACGAGATTTCCGAAGATTTGGCGAATGTTGCGGGGTCTGGCGAAGGCGGCCAGATGGACGATCTCGAAGATTCTCCCTTCTGAATTTAGACTCTTAGCGGAGTTCGCGTGACTTTGAACCGTGTCCTAAAGGGGCGCGGTTTTTTTGCGTAGACGCTTCGCGAGGCGAGCTTTGCAGGGTTTTAGGGAATCCCAACGGCTGGGCTAGGTTCGGGGCTGCGCCCGAACCCTGCCTATTGCGGGTCTGGGGGTTTTGAGGTTGATTGGCGGGCCTTCTCGCCTTCGCTCGATGCTACTTTCTAAGGGTCGTTTTTAGAGGTCGATGGGACGTTGCCAGGTAGTGGTGGCGAGTTTGGCGGCTTTTTTGGGAGATTGGGTGGTAGCGTAGACCCAACAGAGGGGTTGATTGGTTTCGGTTTGGGTGGGGCGGACGAGGTAGCGTTGGTAGGCGGAGGGGGTGCCGGGGGTGAAGCATTCCCATTGGTCGAGCGGTTCGAGGGCGTGTGACGTAAGGGGGAACTCAAGGAGTTGGCCTTGGATGAGCGGAGGAATTGAAGTAGGCGGAGCCCCCTGCGGTTTCTGGTCTATTGTTCGATGCAGTGCGGCAGTTGAGGGTAATGATGGCTGAGGTGGAGGTTGGCCGCGACCTGGCGCTGGTTTTGTGGGGGCGATCGCTTGGATTTCGACTGATGCTTTTTGCCAGTCGCTGATGGGGTCGGGGCTAGCGTGGGCAAGGATTTGCGAGGGAGAGATTTGGAGAATTGGATAGCCTTCCGGGAGTTGGTAGAGCTCTCCTGATAGCTCAGCTTTTTGGATACTGAGAGTGTTTGAGCAGAAGCGTTGGTGTTCTGGGTGTTCACTCCTAAGGGTTCCGTAGACGAATATGTATTGGCTGGGCAGAATGGGCATTCGCAAGCGGTGTTTTGTTCTTTTGGGTAACATTTGGATGGCCTGTCGCGTTCGCAATAGTTGAATCTAATGACACGTCTATTCCGTAAGATCTTATCAAACCAGCCTTACTTCTTCTCTGATGAATCCCCTTCCTTTTGCTTGGCGGCGCAGTTTGCGTCGTTCGTGGAGCTTATGCGTTCTGTTGGCGTATGTGTATTTGTCTTCGCCGCGCGTCGCGGTGGCGGAAGATCATATTTCTGCCAAGTGGCAGGACTATGCGGAAGATGATGGTCGCGTACGGGTCATCTCTCGCTACTTTGGAGTAGAGAAGGAGATCAGCCCTAACTTCGTTTTAAAGGCGCACGGCGTACATGATGCCATTTCGGGCGCGACGCCCACGGGAGCCCCTTCCACCGATGGGAATGAGACGGTGCCAAAGTCGAACCTGGTGGACGTTCGCGAAGCGGGAGTCATCGACTTGGACTGGATACACGGCGTCAACCGTACGAGCTTTCAATTTGCGTACAGCAGCGAGGATGATTTCCTTTCGAAGGGGTATTCGATTTCTAATACCTCCGAATTGAACAAGCGTAATACGGGAGTCACTACGGGTATTTCGATAATCGACGATACGGTGAGGCCGAATTTCTTCGATACCGGACGGGATAAGGACAGTCTGGATCTGTTTCTCGGTTTGAGCCAGGTGCTGGACAAAAATACGGTGGTTGCGCTGAATTTTACCTATGGCGAGATCGACGGGTATTTGAATGATCCCTACAAGTTGACTTCTCAGGATGTGATAATCGAACCGCTGCCTGATGTATTTATCGAAATTCTTGATCGCCAATTCGCTGAGAATCGACCGGGCAAGCGGGAGCGCAGAATCGTGTTTGGCAACGTAAAGCGATTCTTTCCTGAAATTCGAGGAAGTCTTGATGTCGACTACCGGTATTTTGATGATAATTGGGGAATCGAAAGCCATACTATTGATTTTGAATGGTATCAGAAATTTGGTGACAATTTGGTCATTCGACCCAAGTTTCGGGTCTATCGCCAATCTGGGGCAGATTTTTATGGGGCTGATTTCGATGGTGCGAGTTTCGATCTGAATAGCGATGAGTCTGGTCTTGGACCTTATTTCGCATCGGACTATCGTTTGGCGAAATTCGACAGCGAGACATATGGAGTAAAGGTTGTGTATAAACTAAATGAGAAGGTCGGTTTTGACGTGGATTGGGAGCGCTATGTGATGAAGGGCAAGGATGAGGATACTAGTCAGGATGCTTTTCCCAGCGCGGATATTTTAACGATCGGGTCGACCTTATGGTTCTAGCATCTCAGAGCATTCCGGTGAAGATCGAAGCCAAGGTCGCCTACGATGAGGCGAACGCTTTGTATGACCTACAATTCTTCGCGATGGGAACGAGTTGCAAGGTACTGTTTGCTGCCCCGGATCAACAGACGGCGAGGGCTTTCGCGCAGGAGGCAGTGCATTGGGTAGCCCATTTTGAGGGCAAGTATTCACGTTTTCGCGACGATAGCTTGATCAGCGAAATTAACCGCAATGCCGGCAAAGGCTGGACTGCGGTTGATGGAGAGGTGGAGAGCATATTCGGCATCTGCGACGAGTTGAATCATATGACGCATGGCGTTTTGGATCCGACGATGCACCCCTTGATCTCTTTGTGGGACTTCAAAAAGGAGCGAAGCGCATTGCCGAGCGATTCAGAAGTGGAGGAAGCGATGAGGCTTGTGGGATGGAGCAAGGTTCAGCGAAAAGCGCGGGCGGTTAGGCTGCCGGATGAGGGGATGGCTCTAGACTTCGGAGGCTTTGGCAAAGAGTATGCGGTGG
>JBCCZW010000010.1:0-18929 GCA_039186805.1 Verrucomicrobiota bacterium | reverse complement strand
CTTGAAGACCATGGCGCGGGCCTGGGAGGGGACGTCAGCGCGTCTCTTGCGTCAGGCGCAGGGCGCTCCTGCTGATGCGGGGCTTGGCCTGATCATTCAACGCATGTCGCCGCAGCCTGGGCGTGGCCAGCGCGGCAATGGGCTCATTCAGTTTATCGACCCCGAAAACCTAATACTCGAACAAATCGCAGGGGGCGACTACGACGGCTGCGAAGGCCCCCTCTGGGTCCACAACGATGAAGGCGGCTACCTCCTCTATGGAGCGGTCCACACCAATATCGTCTACAAATGGACGCCCGCTAAAGGAGCGGTTGAGTACAAGAATCCCTCCAACGAAGCCAGCGCCTTCGTCCCCGATCCCCACAATCCTGGAGCCTTCCTCGTCCCAGAGCAAACCACCCGGCGTATCGTCCGCTACAATACGAACGGAACCGTCACCACCGTCGCTGACCAATACCAAGGCAAGTCCTTCAATCGCCCCAACGACCTCGTACTCCACAGCGACGGTTCCCTATGGTTCTCCGACCCGGATTGGCTCTTCAAGCAACGTCCCGAAGAAATCAAAGAACTCGACGCCCAGCACATCTTTCGCATCGAC
Organism: Verrucomicrobiota bacterium; assembly: GCA_039186805.1. Taxonomy (GTDB): domain Bacteria; phylum Verrucomicrobiota; class Verrucomicrobiia; order Opitutales; family Opitutaceae; genus JBCCZW01. Next base: position 18,331 of record JBCCZW010000010.1, on the reverse strand, counting down.
CTCAAAACCGGAGCCGTCAACTCCATGGATGCCTCCCTCAACAAGCCCAACGGTATCGCCTTCTCCCATGGCGAGAGATACCTCTACGCCACCGACTCCCCCACGCCCCGCATCTACCGCTGGCCTGTCTTACCGAACAAAACCCTAGGTCCTAGAGAAACCTTCGCCTCGCTCGCGGAGAACGGCCTCGACGGGATCAAATTCGACAAGCTAGGAAACCTCTGGGTCGCCGCCAAACAGCACGTATTCATCATTTCACCACAAGGGGTCCCTTTTGCAAAAATCGCCGTCCCCATCAAACCCACCGCCATCGCCTTCGGCGGCCCCCGGAACCAGACGCCCTACATTACCACCCGCAAAGCCGTATTCCGGCTAACCACACCTCTCGAAGGGGAGCCCGGCTGACTGCACAGCCCACCCTCCAATCAACCCAATTCAGAAGCCAATCGCTAACAGCTAAACGCCAACAACCAATGAAATCCCGCCGCGCCTTTATTCAATCCTCATCCACTGGTCTAGCCGCCATCCTAGCCGCCAACGCTGCTCCTAGCATCCTCAAAGCCGATACCGCCAAGCCCCAAAAGAAGCTCGGCCTTGCCATCGTCGGCCTAGGCGGCTACGCCCAAAGCTCGATTGCGCCAGAACTAGCCTCCTGCGAACACGTCCAATTTGCAGGAGCCGTCACTGGCGACCCTAAAGGCAAGGGCAAAGAATGGGCGAAGCAATACGGTTTTGCCGAAGATGCGATCTACGATTACGACAACTTCGACAAAATCGCGAACGACGACCGTATCCAAATTGTGCATATCACCCTACCCAACTCGATGCACGCCGCATACGCTATCCGCGCCGCTAAAGCAGGCAAGCACATCATGGTCGAGAAACCCATGGCCACTTCCAGTAAGGACTGCGAAGCTATCATCGCTGCCGCTAAGAAAGCGGGAGTAAGACTCGGCGTGAACTACCGCCTCCATTGGGAACCTCATCACCTCAAAGCTATCGAGCTGGTCCAACAAGGGCGGATCGGCGACCTCGCCTGCGGCAACTACGAATTCTCTTGGGGCTACGCCAGCGCTCTGACTGGCCGCAACAAAGACAATATCAAAAAATGGCTTCTCAATCCTAAGATGGCAGGCGGCGGCGCGCTCTTCGACACTGGAGTTTACGCCATCCAAGCCGCCTGCTACTTCACTGGTAAAGAACCCGTATCCGTACGCGGACTACCTGCCAAACGTCATCCTGAACTTTTCCCCGAAGGCATCGAAGAGACTATGTCCTTCGAAATGCTCTTCGACGACGGATTCCAAGCCATTTGCCGCGCCAGCTACAGTCATCGTATCCATCAATGCGCTACGATGGGAAGTAAGGGCATGGTAGAAATCCTTCCCGGCATCCGCCCCAACAACCGACCTGGAAGCGTCTTCGGCCAATCTGGAAACGGATCCCCCAATCCCAAAAAGCTGGAAATCAACGGTAAGGACCTACCCTTGCGGCAAACGCTCCAGCAAGCCACCCTGCTCGACGCCTTCTCGCTTGCTATTCAGAATAGTCAAAAGACATTCAAAACCCCCGGCGAAATGGGACTCCGCGATATCCGCATCATCGAAGCCATCTACCAATCAGCCGCTAAAGGCGGCGCCACCGTAACTCTTTGAAGACATCAGCCGTCGTACGGAATGGTAACGAAGATACGAACTCTAGGCCATACGAACATGAAGTCATCCCCGTCTCTCCCCTCCCTATTAATCGCTCTCAGCCTTCTATTGGGCACGAGCTGTATCGGTCAAAACAATCGACAAGCCGCGCCCGCCCCTAAGACTCTTCCAGGCGCCAAGACCGAAATCTACAAAACGGTAGGCGACGTCGAACTCCCTCTCCATATTTTTACGCCCGAAGATCACAATTCGGAGGAAAAGGTCCCCGCCATCGTGTTCTTCTTCGGAGGCGGCTGGAACAGCGGGTCGCCCGCCCAATTTCAGCGCCAATGCGAATACCTCGCTTCACGCGGCATGGTCGCCATCGCTGTCGAATACCGCGTTGCCAGACGCCACGGCGTAAAGGTGGTCTCCTGCGTCGCCGATGCTAAATCCGCCCTTCGTTGGACCCGTCAAAACGCCTCTCGTCTTTGCATCGATCCCGATCGCATCGCAGCGGGCGGCGGTTCAGCCGGCGGACACCTGGCAGCCGCGCTCGCCACTATTTCGAAATACGATGAAGCCTCCGAGGACCTCTCTATCAGTTCCGTCCCGAACGCCCTGGTCCTTTTCAACCCGGCAATCGTTGTTGCCCCCGTCCCCGGAGAACGCGAACTCCCAGAAGACCGCTTGGCCCAGCTCGAAAAACGCTTCGGCGTTCCGCCCGAGACCCTTTCTCCCTATCACAATATCGACAAGAGCCTTCCCCCTACCGTCATTTTTCATGGAACTGAAGATAAGACGGTCCCTTACCGAACCGTCGAGATCTTTGAAGAAAAAGCGAAACCCAAAGGATTACAGTGTAAGCTTTTTGGATACGAAGGCGAAGGCCATGGGTTTTTTAATCTCAGAACCGATCGCAGCGAAATGTTCATCGCGACCCTCACCGAAACCGACAAGTTCCTCACCTCCTTGGGTTACCTCAAAGGCAAACCAAAAGTAAAAGCCTTCGTCGCATCCATCGAATGAATACAGTTAGGGAGGTACCGCCCGGTAATCCACGCAGCCCAACCATCAAACTTCTAGCTTCATCGGGATTCCCTGCGCGAGATCAGCTGTCAGCCAATCGCTACTCGCTAAAAGCTACCAAAAGCCATGACCATCCGCCTCCTTCTCGCTCAGCTCCAATTAGCAACTCTCCTAGCCGCCAGCTGCCTCGCCTCCCCCAAGCCCAACATCCTCATCATCGCCATCGATGACCTCCGCCCCGAGCTCAATTGCTACGGAGCCACTCACATCCACTCTCCCAACATCGATCGCCTCGCCAGCCAAGGCACCCTCTTCACCCATGCCTACTGCCAGTACGCGCTCTGCGGCCCTTCCCGCACCAGCGCCTTCACTGGACTCCGCCCAGACTCGACAAAGGCCTACAACAACAAAATCCACTTCCGCGACCAACTCCCAGATACGGTATCCCTTCCCCAATTCTTCAAAGAAAACGGCTACGCAACCTACGGCTTCGGAAAAATCCTCCACAATACGCAAAGCGATGCCCTGTCCTGGACCGAGCCTCAGTACTACCTCACCTCGCATCAGTATGCATCGCTCGGATACGAGGAAAAAAAAGCCGGCATCGATGGCTACCACGCCTCCAACAAACTCATCCCGCTCTTCGAAGGCCCCGACGTTCCCGACGAAGCCTACCGTGACGGCCTCACCAACCAAGCTGCTATCGCCAAGCTACAAGAGATCGCCTCCACCGAACAGCCCTTTCTCCTCTACGTCGGCTACCAAAAGCCGCACACGCCCTTCAACGCTCCCAAGAAGTATTGGGATCTCTATGACAGAGACACCCTCCCCCTTGCGACCAATACCTTCGCGCCCGAGGGCGCGCCCGACTTCGCCCTCAACGCATCCCGCTACCTCCGCAGTTTTGGCGGCATGCCCGAAGAAGGCGTGTTCCCCGAAGCCCTCGCCCGCGAAACCCGTCATGCCTACTTCGCTTGCATCAGCTATATCGACGCTCTTATTGGCGACCTCCTAAAGGCTCTCCAAGCCACCGGCGAAGCCGACAACACCCTTATCGCCCTTTGGTCTGACCACGGCTATCAACTCGGCGAACACGGCATGTGGTCCAAACACAGCAACTTCGAAACCTCGACCCACGTCCCCTTCATCCTCGTCGATCCGAGAAACGAAAACAAAGGCCAGTCCTCCGATGCTCGCGTCGAACTCATCGACTTGTATCCAAGTCTTGTAGACATGGCTAGCCTACCTATTCCAGAAACGGTCGAAGGACAATCCCTCGCGCCGCTCCTAACGAATGCCCAAGCGTGGAACAGCAAAGACACAGTCGCCTATAGCCAATTCCACCGAGCCGGAAACCAAGGCTACTCCGTCCGCACTCAAGACTTTCGCTACACCGAGTGGAGAAGCGTCAAAACGGGAAAGATCGTCGCCCAAGAACTCTACGACCACAGACGAGACCCCGACGAAAACCGAAACGTCGTTCACTCTCCCGAATACAAACGCGCCCTCCAAAACTGCCAGAGCCATCTCTTACTCCAGTGGCCCCTCACAACAAAATCACAGCGCTGACCTCCTCAAGACCCCAAAAGAAATCCCAAGCAAGTAACCCCACTCGCAACAACGAAATCCCCAAGGTAGGGATGGACCGCCGGGCCATCCGGCAAAGCCAAAAATCAAACACCAGCCCTTCACAATCTAAACCAACCAAGCCCACAATCCCCTGTTTAATAGCAACCCACCATCCCCCTGGAGGGTCACCGGCCTCGGTGACCGCGCAGCCAAAATCAAATCCTCGTGGCGCATCGCTGCATCCTCGTACCGCAAAGCGGCATCCAGGAAGCGCTAGCGACCGATGTTAACCAAAAAATTCAACCCACCCACAACACCACAAAACCCCACTCGTTTCCTATGGACAAATCCACGATAAATCGACGCGACTTCGCAAAATCTGCCATCGCTGCAGCCGGAGCTGCTATCATCCCAACCGCAGCTACGGCTGCCCACCACGCCAAACACGGCAAAAAGCCCTTCAAGCTGCTCTATGCCCCAGGCTTCAGACACTTCAAAATGCATGCGGGCGCAAAACTCGAAGGGCAAACGCTGATCGATCACCTGCGCTTCATGCATAGCAAAGGCTTCCGCGCAATCGAAGACAACGGCATGATGAAACGCCCGGTCGCAGATCAAGTCGCTGTAGGCAAAGAACTCAAAGCCCTCGGCATGACGATGGGCGTTTTCGTGACTGGCTTCGGCATGTATACCTACCGCCTGACCGGCAACCGCATGAATGACGACCGCAAAGGCAAGGCGGACCTCCAAGCCGTTCGCGACTCCCTTCAAGCAGAGTGTGAAAAAGCAGTTGAGACTGCCAAGCGCGTGAACGCGAAATGGACCACCGTCGTCCTCGGCGCCTATGACCACAATGTGGGTGAAGAATACCAGTTCGTAAACGTCGTAGAGAACCTCAAGTTCTGTTCAAAAATCTTCGAGCCTCACGGAATCACCATGGTTCTCGAGCCGCTCAACTTCATCAATCACCCAGATGTCTATCTCAAGACCGTCCCTCAGGCCTACGCAATCTGTAAGGCAGTGAACAGTCGTTCATGCAAGATCCTAAACGATCTCTACCACCAGCAAATACAAATCGGAAACCTGATTCCCAACATCGATGCAGCTTGGGACGAAACGGCTTACATCCAGGTCGGCGATAACCCAGGCAGAAAAGAGCCCACCACCGGCGAAATCAACTACAAGAACGTCTTCAGACACCTCTACCAAAAAGGCTACAAAGGCATCATCGGTATGGAGCACGGCATCAGCCGAAAAGGCATCGAAGGCGAAGTACGCCTCATCGAAGCCTATCGAGAAGTCGACGACTTCGAAGTCTAGAAGCCAGAATACATATCCATCATTTCAACTACCGCCAGTTTTTCACTGGCGCCAAAGGAGCCCTTGCCCTGCAGCAAGGGCTACTTTGCTGAGTCCCTCTCCCCCCAATTTCACGTACCCACCGATAGGATACTCTACCATCCGCACCAATCGGCATAAACGAGACAAATCACCTGTTTCTCAGAATTCATCCAAACATCAATAAGCGCACACTGACCCTTTAGATCGTGCTCTTTGGCCGTAGTCAGGAGGGGAGTCTGGTAGCGAATTGCTGTTTCTCTTCTTAAGGTAAATTAGGAATTTCCTAATCCAATCTGGAGACCATTTGGGGTCTAAGCCGTGAGCGCTAGGGTCGTGAGGCCACTTGCTGCGAGCGCTCGCGAGCCATTCAGGCTCGGATGAGTGATCTAGGTTCATAAGAGTTGGGGTTACGGGTAAAAACAGGGCTGATTACAGAGCGCCTGTTATGCGTCGATTCCGCCGCATAACAGTTGAGAGTTGGCTCCTGTTATCCGGCGGAATCGCTGGATAACATTGACATAGTGCGAGGCAATTAAGTAATTCCACTGACGAATATCCGTGGGATAACAGTGGACCCAAATTGCCGCAGAATCGACGGATAACCTACTGTTCGGAAATAATTATGACCAAAGAAACGAAAGCAGGCTTACTCTTCTCGGTCGCAGTATTTGCCGCAGCCGCTTTCGGAACTTTCCATCCTGACACGAGAAGCTTTTTCACCGAGTCGTTCGGCAGTACCTTGTACGGCTTACCTTCATGGTTGTTCATTGGCTTAGTGACGATGATCCTCATCACCCCGGTCTTCCCGCTTGGCATGCATCTCATGAAGTTAGCACTAGCAAACGGAAAGCACGGAGCCGGAAAAGCCGGCCTACTTTTGAGCGTCATCGACATACCAAAAAATAGACCAGAATTAAGAATTTCACAGAAAGTGGTATTTGCTATCGCACTCTACTTTTTCACTTTAGTGGCAGGATGGATCATTTTCGCTGAAAGCAAAGGAATATGAGTCCGAACAAGGCAGAGCTCACAATGTCGGCAAACGCCCGCCCCTTTTACAACGACCCTATGAAGATCAACATCAATAGACTTGGAACCTCAGTCGGAGCTGACATCGTGAGTCTTTGACGTTAGCAAAAAAGGTGATAGCGATAATTCTTAACGGAACCTCCAGCGCGGGAAAAACGAGCATCGCTCGCAGCATGCTTTCTCAATCGGGTGAACCAATGTTTCACGTCGCTCCTGACATGTACAACGAAATGGTTGACTGGTCCTCGGTACCTGAGGAACTCGAGGAGGAGTGCGATGATATTATTATGGCGAATTTCATTCGGTCTCTACCAGTTCTCGCTTCAAATCGTTTTCCTATAATAATTGATATCGTTCTAGATGGATACGAATTGGCAGATTGCGTGGAAGCATTAAAGGATAGGAGGATTATTTTAGTCGGCGTTCATTGCTCCTTGGAGATCGCCGAAGCGAGAGAGCGAGAAAGAGGCGATCGAGAAATAGGTCTAGCGAAAGAGCAGTTTGACCCTGTTCATCGAGGTAAAGCGTATGATTTGGAGCTTAATACTTCCTCAATGACGCCATCTCACTGCGCTGAGATTATACTGAAATACATAAAAGAATTGACTGCTAACAATTTGCCTCAGTCTACGGAGACAAGCTCCGCCGACTGAGCTGGACGTTTGCTCCAGGAAATGAGGAAGTTAATACCCATCGCAGTCACCGTCTCGTCGCTTTTGATCTGGGGCTTCTTCATGTTGATTAGCCATGCGTTTCTCGTCTACACGAAACAGATTTCGTCCTCGGATCATGATTTTCTGCTCTTAGTATGTGTTAAATATTTCCCGGTCCTCTCTGTTCTCACACTGGTTGTTGCTGTACCTCTTTCCAAGAAGAGAGTTTCAATATCGGTTGTAATTTCTTTGCTACCTAGCCAAACCCGTCGGAACCTAACACTGGCCGTGGCACTGAAAACGGGAGCAGGTCAACCCGTCGGAACCTAACACTGGCCGTGGCACTGAAAACGGGAGCAGGTCAGAGCCGCCGAGAACGAAAAGGGCTACGCCTTGAAGTGGGAAAGCGCCACGGAAAACACGCGCCTCCCATCATTCCCAGCGGTCCAACGAGCAAGCTGCTTCTCATCAAAACGAAACGCCGGTCTTAGTGATCACTTCCGCAACTCGGCTCAAGCGACAGACTCATCGAACCTGCTTACCAGTCTCCGTCTTGGTAATCACGACCAGCCAATCGTCGTGGTGATCGTAGGGCGCAGGACCGATATGAGAGAGGTGGGCGGTCTCGACAATGATTTCGTCGATGCTGGCCACATTGCGCCTCGGATAGCGTTCGCGTAATTCCGACCCTAACAAAGGCCCCTCCCCTGTCCTCGGATTGAACCACCGCACTTCGTATTTCCCATAGTATTCCCGCAAATCAATCGTCGTGTCGCGCCACTCTTTGAAATAGATGGCGTAAACCTCGCCGTCCTCCGCCAAGCAGTAGGCATAGTCCGTACTTGTATCGAGGAGATGGTTACGCGGATGCATTTTCGCAAGCGGCAACTTCGACATGACTTCTATCGAATAGCGGGCAATATCCCAAAATCCATCGCGACTGCGCCAATCCTGACAGGTGAGATCACTGTGCGGGCGCTCGTATCCAAAATACCACTCCACGCCTGATCCACCGGCCATAAGACTGGGGTACAAAGCCAATTTCCTCATGATCCCCTGATTGTTGGGCTGTTGATCGTCAGGTTCGAGTCCCTGCCAGGCCACGCCGACTTCGTCGATGAACACCGGCCACTCTCGACCATGGGCGCGGGATCGCTCGATCCATTTCACGGTTTGCGGATAAATTACGCTATAGTCGTCGCGCGTCTGCACGCTGAGGGCTTCGAAGGTCGGATAGCCCAGCATAGGCTCGTAGGCCACATCCCACGCGTAGGGAACAGTGTGCAGCGCTTTAGGGTGATTGTAGGGATCGTTAGCAGCGAAGAAATCGCAGAAATCCTTAACCTGCTCGGGCGTATTCGTATTCTCTTCGCCGAGATGCCAAAAGAGACCTGGGTGGTGGGCGAAACGAGCGATGAGTTCGCGATAGTACATTCGACGCTCGGGACCGAGTTCACCGCCATCGTGCAGCTGATCGTTTTCGCGTTCTTGAGTAACGACATTGAGAACGATGCCTTTCCGCGTCATGTGATCGAAAACGATCTCCCATTGATCAAGCTTGCTGCAGTCGAATCGAAAACGTTCGTCGTAGTCCGTGTACGGCCAAACATCCTGACCGTCGCCGATAATGTTCTGCGTGAGGAAGTAGACCACGTTCATTCCTTTGGAGGAAAGGTAGTTCACCGCTCCAATGATTCCTTTTCCCTTTCCGCCGCGCCAGCTAGGATCCCCCTCTTGCCAATCGCGAACATGCGGTTCCCAGTTCTTCAAGAACTGTTTCCGCGGGTTATGCGAGTAGGTGTCATCGAAGTCCTCGAACGCCAGGAAGTTCTCTGGGCTATCCGGACCCGCCTTAAGATACACCTCTCCGGTCTCCGCAAACCGGAGGTAGCGATCGCCAACATAGTCAAGCCGCCCCTTGCCTCTAAAATCAACCCCCGACTTATCGGTCGCAGCAATCTCCAAAGTTCCCGATTCGCCATCGAACATGAGCGGCTGCCCCGCGTTCGGATCATCGGAAATCGCTATCCTTTCTCCTTTCCGGAAGGACGCCTCATAGCTCCAAGAGCCCACGGCATCAGGCGAAAAGTAAACCCGCCACTTGTTCCCCGATTCCGCTCCGCTTTGCCCCGCGTTTCCATCGGCCGCATAAAAGCCAGGCACACGCGCGAAACGCTCTCCGTTTCGGAAGGTCACGATTAGCCTGTAATGGGTAAATGGATTCAATTCGGAACTCTCTGAGGATTCCGGGCCGTCGAAGGTAAGCGAAATGCGGTGCCAAGCTTTAAGCTCTCCCTCGATTCGAGGAGAGGCCGAAAGTGTCGTTGCGAGACAAAGCAGAACAAAGGAAAGGGTAGTTTTCATGAGAAAGGGTTCGAGTAGCTTAGTTATGGGGTCCGCTCGCCTTTTATAAAAGCCTTCCTTTAAGAAATCCGTTACAGGAGGCTTCATTTCAGATGCATTTCGTTTCGTAATCGAATCATTGAAATACGCGTCCCTACTGACTTCTCCCGTATGGACTTCAAGCGATCTCCCGCTGCAGTTTCAAGGATGACGTATTTATAATTCAATGACGCTGCTTTATTCGTTTTCTCGAGAGAATCGGATCACCTGGAATTCATCGCCTTCTTCCAAAAGCAATTTCCTTAGGTCCTATGAATTCCAGGACCGGTTCGTCCGCTTCTAGCTTGGATAGAACCGCAATTCCTGCATCAACTTTCCCTTCATCGATTGGGACTTTGGCTAGGGTCTCGTCGATCCCTGATTCGATTGGAACCATGTCCTCAGCGCGACGCAGGAAGCGATTACTCGAATTATTGATTCGGCCCCGAGTAGGCGCAAGCCCCCGTCCCACGCGAAGACGGAGGCTTGAAAATACGAACTAAGATTGAAGGTTAGAACTTGAAGGTATTCGTCAGACGAAACGTCGTAGGATTGTTTGCTCCGACCACAGGCGAACCGTCCGCGAGGATGCGGACGACGCGCAAGTCGTCCCCCTGCTTAAAGACGTTGTCCACGTTAAGCTGAACGCGCCAGTCGATCTTTTCGCTACCGAGCGTTCGCTTGTAGTTGAACATGAATCCTCCCGTTATGATTTGATCACTCTCGAAGACATTGTCTAGATCGGCTACCAGAGCCGGGGAGTTCACGCCGCCGATGGTCGTGTCGATCTCCTTGAGCCGGGTGCCGAGTATCTTGGCATCTTCCCAGCGCAGGTTGGTTCCGAATGAGAATCCCCGGAAACGCCCTTCGTTGAAACGGTAGTTCGCGGTTACACGGGCGTTGTATTTCGAGATACCCGTTTGCGGTTGTCCGTTTACTTGCTGCTCTTCCAAAATCGTTCTACCGACGCCGCTCAGGAATTCCTGGGTGAGATCCGTGTTCTCATTGGTGTCGTCTCCATCTGAGTGGAGACCCTCAGCGAACAGCTGGCTCCACAACGGTTGACGGTATTCGAGGTATTCCAAGACCTCTTGCTGGGCGTTCGACACGCGGTTCTCGAGTTCGCTCACGTTGAACATCAAGCGAAGGTTGTCGGTGGGATTATAGGTGGCGGACAGCTCCCAGCCTTCGGAAACCGCGTCCTGAGTGGCGGATGTGTTGGCTTGCGTCTCGTATTCTCCGACCGCCTCGAACTGCGGAACGCCTTCTGCATCGACGATCTGCACTCCATTCTCGTCCAGAGCTGGCACTTCGAAGGCGTAGGCGATGATCGGCTCCCCTTGGGCCTGGTCCCAGCCGGTCACGTAATAGTACTCGCCGATGCGGCTCGTCCCGTCGGGGTTCTTGACATTGAAAAGGGCATTGCGGAAGTCTTTCTCCACTCCCTTCATGGCGTTGCGAGCGGTGCCGAAACCGGCGGACTGAAAGCGTTGGGAACTCTCGTAGAAGGTGAGCTTGGTATCGAGCTTGCCCTCGAACCCGCTGAAGCCGATCCCGTACTCCTCGACGATACCCGACTGCGGCGCGATCGTGCGAAAGAGATTGTCAGTACGCGGCGTGGTGAGATCGAAATTTTCGGATTCGTTGCCGAAGACTCTGAGCTGGGGCGTGATGTGATAAACGAGGCCTTTCGTAATCGTAGGTTCCTTCAAGGAGACGATTCCGTTGTCCTGTATACCGGTATAGTCCGAGCGGCTCGCGCCGGGGTTGTAATCCGGGCTGGACGGGTCAAGCGTGAGATCGACGAGCTGCCAGTTTATCTGGTCCACCTCGTCCTCGCGCCAGCCGAGAGTCACTACCAAGCGGTTCTTGAAGAGATAACTCTGCAAGCTTCCGCCAATGCCGGTGGCGTCGATTTCCGTGCGTCTTTGCTGGAAGCGGGCCTCGCCCGTTTCGAAATTTTCTTCAGTGAAACGCCATTCGTTAGAAGAGTGGTAATAAAGGTAAGGGTGCGAGCTATCTATGTAGGGCATCACTGTATCGGGCATCCCCGTAAGGCGAAGGGAAGTGTCGCCCGGCTGAACGGCGTCGCCGATGTAGAAGATCGGGTAATGGTGGCGCCGCGACTGGTTGGCGATCGTGTCGGGGAAGTATTCATTGCTCCCTAGCGCCGCATAGCTCCACTTGTAGTAGAGAGCGTCTTCAGTGCTGCCAGAAGCGAAAGCGCTGATCTGGTGCCGTCCGAGCCAAGCGAAGCCATCGCTCTTTTCCGCGAAGTCGAGATCGTAGGTCGCTTGGACGAGATAGCTACTCGCTTCGGTGTCAGTCGATTCCGCGATGCTGCGACCCGCGATGAAAGGACGAAGGAAATTCTCGTTCACGCGTCCGTCCGGAAGGCTCTTGTTGACGTCGATCGCAATTCCCTGCTGTTGGGCGATCGGAGCAAACGCCTGCCGCCTAAAGTCATCTTCCTTGAGGAGACTAGCCGACAAGTAGAAGTCTTCGCTGATCTTCTGCTCTATCGAAATCTGCTGCTTCTTGTTCTCAACGGAGCGGAAAGTGCCGGGCATGGCAGAGAGGTCATAGTCCAGGTAGGGGAAGATGCCCTCGTCGGTTACCTGCGGGTCGAGAAAGTTCCTAATGCTCGCAAGGGGATTGCCCGACATGTGGAACTCTTTGCGATTACCCGAAGCGGTGCTGGGCTGTCCTCCGTTCTCATTGACGGTACCGCGGCGCGTGTAATAGCCGTCGATGGGAGTGTACCAGTCGTCGCTGTCATAGAAGCCAGCCAGCGTTCCCTTGGCGCCGGGAAGACGGTCGATCAGGGTTGATCTGATCGTCACAGGATCGCCGTTCTCATCGACCGTAAAAGGGTGGTAGAACGTATAGTCGGGCGCAGCAGGGGCTACACCGTTGGCGGTGGTCGTATTGACGGGATCCCAATAGAAGTTGTCGTTGAGGATGGTCTCGAGTTCCGCCCCAGAGTAGTTCTGGTGGGCCTTATTCCACTCGTCCAGCCATAGGCTGGCGTAGTCGGCGGGAATCCGGTAGTTCGGGCGATTTCCGTAGCTATCAATGTCCTCGAGATAGGCGGTAATCTTCGTCCCCTCGAACGGCTTGTATGTGCCGGTAAGGAAGAACCGAGTGTCGCTGTTCTCGTTTCCTTCATACATGTATCGATCTTCGGAATCCTTGATGACCGCTCGCACGGCGAGTACGTCCTCCTTCAGCACGCGCGAAAAATCCGCGACGGCCCGGATAGTCCCGAAGTTGTCCAACATCAACTGCAGCTCGTTCAGGTTACGGTTGAGGTGCGCCTTCTTAGTGGTGTAATTTACGAGTCCGGCTGGCTTCGCCAGCCCGAAGAGAATAGAGTTGGGGCCGCGCAGGAACTGACCGCGCTCCACATTGTAGCGATCCACGCCGCTCCGGACTTTCAGAAAGTCCGCGGCGGTGGTCGCGGAGCCCAAGCCACGCACGCGAACGGCGCCCTCCACCGAATTGCGATCGCCGAAGTCAGTCCCGATAAAGCCCAGGCGGTGGACTTGAGTTTGGTCAGTGGTCACCTCAGTTTCGACGCCGGCAACCATTGAGAGGCCGTGGGCGAGATCAGTGGCTCCGAGATCGTCGAGGAATTGGTTGGTAAGGACAGTCACAGAAGCCGCGACGTCCTTGAGTTGGGTATTTAGACGGCTTCCCGCGATGGTGGAGCTGGCGCGGTATCCAGTGTCGCTTGAAGCATCGACGGAAAATGGAGAGAGTTCGTAGACTTCTTCATCGGCTTCTTGAGAGAAGCCCTGCCCGCACAAAAACGCAGCGAGCGAAGTGAGCGGGACAAGCCACTCGAGTTTCTTAGGTTTGTTCATTTTAGGTTCGTTAATAGTCGTCGCCTTTAGGCTTCGCTCGATGCGACCGTCCCGGTAGGAACCGCGAAACAAGTCGCTCTGCAAGAGCGACAAGCGATACGGAGAGGGGCAATCGACATCAGTCGAATCGGGGCATTGGGATTGGGTGGCCGTTGGATCGCCCATTTTTGGGGGCTCAACGTTCCCTCTAAACTAGCGCATCGCAAGCTGAGCAAACAATGTCACTAATCCTAAGTTTTTGTATATTTGCATCTAACCCAAATATACAAGAACTCCACGAAAACTGATCGCAGCGCTCACAAGCCTACCTCCACGGCATCGAAATCTTGTCAATCGGCTGAGCCGGGGCAGGTCTGTGGGAAGAAGCCGATGGAGGGCTGGCGAACGGTCCATGTCGCCTGCGGAACTCAGACGGGGCGATGCCCACATAACGCTTGAATAGCTTCGAGAAATGGTAGGGATCGGGCAGACCGACGGCTTGACCGACCTCCGACACGGATCTCGTGCTGCTAAGCAGCAACTCGCGAGCCTCGCGCATCTGGCAATCCACGATGTAGGACTTGGGAGAAACCCCCAAATGCGCCTTGAACAGCTTCAGGATATGCGAGCGGCTTCGACCAATGAGATTCGAGAGATCCGTGACTGTCGGCGACATATGAAAGCCATTCTTCACGTACGCGACCATCCGCGCGAGCTCGTCTGGGTATTCATCGGGCGATTCGACATCGCGGGATTTCTTCCGATACAACTCCTTGATGATCAACTTCCCCAGGGATCTTGCCTCGCTCTCGTCCTCCCCGTGAGATTCCTTGTACCAGCGAATAGCGAAATCCATCAGCAAGCCGATCGGTTCATTTGCCTGCACTCTCATCCGAGAGATCCCATCAAACCCCGGCAGGCGCGCATCGCTTCGATCGGGCGAGTCGAAGGCCAGCTCGCCTTTTTCGTGAGGCACATTGGGGATCCACTTAGCGCCCCGTCGATAATGCGGCACCAGGTGTATGTGGCCCGTGTACATGGGATCCTCGGGGTCCGGGAAGTGAACGATTCTCCGATTCCAACTAAGCACATAGAGATCATGCGGTTCCAAATCGAAGGATACCCCATCCAGGACGAACCTACCCCTCCCGCTCTTGCACCAATACAATCCGCGACTCTGCACGCATTCATTCATGAATTGCTGGTTCGCCGAAAACTGAAAGTAACCTGCGCGGCAAACAGCGGGCGAAAGGCTCTCGTCTGGCCACTCGAGCAAATCTGCTGATTGAGAACTGCTTTTCAAAGGAATGCATAAATACATTTGTTTCGGCGCCTGTCCATTGTTTTCGAAGCATCATACATTCTATGATATTCCTCAGACGCGGGAAAGAATCTCGATCTGCCAAACCTCCAATCGCAAACTCGCTTCCCCGATTAGACGCTCTTCAATCCGCTGCGCAACATCGGACTTCCATCGATTCGACTCAAAGCGATTATCCATTTATTGAATACACGATGCTACCTCCATTTTGTAAAGCGGGATAGCTGGCATCGACTTGAAGATGAGCTCCCACAATCGCCCAAATATTCTTTTCATCCTAACGGACCAATTCCGCTCCGACTGCATCGCTGCCCTCGGAAACGACACGATCAAAACGCCTAATCTCGATAGGCTTGTCCGCCAAGGCACTACCTTCACCAACTGCTATACGCCCAGTCCCGTTTGCTGCCCTGCTCGTCGTTCATTGACCTGCGGACAACCCCCGCACATCACAGGATGCGTCGACAATGTCGAAGCCACAGAGGCATCTCCGAGTTTCATGGAGGAGCTTGCCGACGAAGGCTACCAAACCCACGGCATTGGCAAGATGCACTTTTCTCAAGACGTGGGCGACTGGGGCTTTCAAAGCCGCGATGTATCCGAAGAATTGGAGGAGCATTCGGATGGCGACGACTATCGAGACTTTCTCGTGGAGAACGGCTACGAACATGTGCTCGATCCGCACGGACTGAGGAGCGAGTTCTACTATCTTCCACAACCCTCGCAGTTGCCGACGGAATTGCACAACACTCACTGGGTAGCCGACAAGAGCATTGCCTTCCTTGAGAATCGCGATCGCTCGAAGCCATTTTTTCTCTGGAGCAGCTTCATCAAACCGCACCCTCCCTTTGAGAGTCCCAATCCTTGGGGTCGACTCTATCGGATGCACGAAATGGACTTTCCTCTCGCGCCCAACGAAGGCGAATCGCATTGGACGTTTTGGAACAGAGCTCAGAACCGTTTCAAGTACGCGGAAGGATTTGCGGACAACAGAAACCTGTCGCGCATCATCAAAGCCGCTTATTATGGGACCATATCCTTCATCGACTACAACATCGGAAGAATATTGGATAGCCTCGGTAGTGAAATAGAAAATACGGTTGTAATTTTCTCCTCTGATCACGGCGAACTGCTCGGCGATTTCGGATGCTACGGAAAACGATCGATGCTCAACGCCTCCGTAAAGGTGCCGCTCATCGCTAGCCTTCCCGGGACCTTTCCCGAAAAATACCTGTGCAACGCGCCAACCTCCCTGCTGGACCTTTTCCCCACATTTCAATCCCTTTCGGGCTCTAGCTTGGAAGG
The DNA here is from genome assembly GCA_039186805.1 of Verrucomicrobiota bacterium. Lineage (GTDB taxonomy): Bacteria > Verrucomicrobiota > Verrucomicrobiia > Opitutales > Opitutaceae > JBCCZW01. Next base: position 2,223 of record JBCCZW010000010.1, on the reverse strand, counting down.
GCCAAGCTGCGAAGGCAAGAGCCTTCTAGAATCTCTCGAATCGGAGTCGGATGATCGAATTGTATTCAGCCAATTCTCACAAAGCCAGTACGGCCTTTATATGGCGGCGAGCAAACGCTGGAAATACATCTACAGCGCTGCAGATAACAAGCAGTGGCTATTCGACCTGGTGAATGATCCCAACGAATTGATTGATCTTAGCGAAGTCCAAGAGTTTGCGACGCAGCTTGAAACGATGAAAAGCGCCTGCATACAGCGCTTTCGCTCCGACGAATACTACCCGCCCATCGACGGGAACGATTGGCGCCGGTATCCAAAAACTGAACTTCCCGTAGACACTTCCGATGACGGTCTGCTTTTTCAGGATCCCCCTGGACTCGACCGCAACATCGAAACGCTCGGCGCCTTTGCTCGGTCTACGGAATTCAAGAAAGACCCGCTCTATAGCCTGCTGAATCGACTGTGCGACGCTTCCGAACCGGAAGAGCTGTCCCCTAAGTCGCTTCAGAAGTAGCAGCCTCCATGAAATCTCTCGAGCATTCCGGAAAGAGAGACTGAACACCCGCCTGGCAGTTCGAATTGCATCTTTCAAGGAGCGTCCGCTCACCAGAACAGCGCGTAGGTCCCGAAGTAAACGACCGCTACGATTCCAACCCAGACCAAGAACTGTTTGTTTTCCTTCGCGGTTGGCTCCATGTCCGCTAGCACTCGCTTACGCGAAGCTTCAAAGAGCTCCCTTCCGCTCTCCTTGCTTAGGAAAGAAATTCCGAAGAGTAGGACAAGACTGAATACAGCGAGACAGGCGGCAGCATGTAAGAAGTGCATTTTGAGAAAACCCAGGCCGATCGAATCTACCCAGGCTCCCACCCAGGCGTTGTCGGCGGATAGCCACATGAACATCCCCATAAGCGAACCAATCACGAGCGTCCAGAAGCCAGCCTTGCGATTGGGGATGGGAGACAACAAACCACCCATGAAACAGGCGAGTACGCCACCCACGGAATAGGATGTAAACTTAGCCAAGTAATCAAAGAGAAACTTGAAGTGCGGAATGACCCAAAGCGCCCAAAAAATACTCGATACGATGACGAAGGCGCCCACGATTCTGCCCGCAATAACGAGCTCGCGCTCGGAGGCCTTAGGCTTCATTTTCATGTACCAATCCATCGTTACGAGACTGGACGCCGAACAGACGCTCGAGTCGACTGAACTCATTAGCGCCGCTACCAGCCCTGCCAACGTCACTCCAACCAATCCCGTGGGCAAAAGCGTTCGCACCATCGTCGGATAGATTTGATCCGGCGAATCCGGAGCCTGGGCGAAGTAGCCATCCTGAATCAGCATCAATCCGATGATTCCCGGAATGATTATGATAAACAATGTAATCGACTTCAGCAACGCCGCGAACAACCCGCCCATGCGGCCTTGATGAATACTCTGAGCCGCCAATGCCCGCTGCACTACCGCATGATTCATCGAGCAGTAATAGAGCGAGTGTACCGTTAGACCGAATACGATCCCTGTCCAAGGCACATGTTCATCATCCGTACCCCGTATCATCGAAAGGAGATCGACATTCTCGGATTCCTGATAAGCATGTACCTTCGACATGAACATCTCGACTCCTCCAACGGCTTGCAAACCAAAGACGAGTACGAGGATGCCACCGAATACCAGAATAAACATCTGAATGTAGTCGGTAACCACGACCGCTTTCAATCCGCCTAATACTGCGTATACGCCTGTCGTGGCCGCTAGTATCAGCACGCCCGGCACGATTGTCTCCCACCCGAAAAGATCCCGCATCACTTGACCGCCCGCATAAAGCGACAGCGGAACGATATTAAGCGAAAGATAGAGTACCTGAAACAGCGAAGTGAAGCGGGCCGATTCCTGACCGTAGCGCACCCCAAGAAATTGAGGCGTCGTTACGATTCCCAATCGCAAATATACCGGCAGGAAAACGATTCCCATGAGAGCGAAGCCAAGCACGCCCGCCAGTTGATAATTCGCAACAGCCACGCCAATCACGATGGCCAATCCCGCTTGCCCCACGAATTGCTCAGCCGAAATATTAGTCGCGAACAGCGAAGCCCCGATCATGGGCCAACGCATCTTCCGCCCCGCCAAGAAATAGTCCTTAGAGTCTTTGACTCCTGAACTCAAACGAACCGTTATCCCCAATATAACGATAAAGTAGGCGATAACGATTAGAAGATCGAG
>JBCCZW010000009.1:0-19612 GCA_039186805.1 Verrucomicrobiota bacterium | reverse complement strand
GATCACGAAGCTGTGCTTTCGGTTGACCCGTAGCGTGACCGCGCTTAGTTGGGGGTAGATCATCGGTGCACCAGTTAGTTTTGTCGCGAATGATTGGATTGTATCCAGAAATTTCATTCGCCCGCAGGGCGTGGTAGGGATTCATATAAGCTACATCGGGAGCTCCGCGGGCAAGTCCTTCCTCGAAAAGAGGAATCGTTTTATAGTGTTCTAGCGTGAGCTCGATCCCTGTTTGCCTTTCGATATAGTGAAGTAGCGGGCTCCATTTTTTCTCGATGCTTGCGGCGCTGGTTTGAGGCACGATCGCTATCGTATAGCCGGAAGCATTTGGTTCTTTTCCCTCTGAAGGGCTTTCGAAAGCGAGGAGCGAGCAGAGTAAGAAGAAGAGAGAGATCTCTGCGGTTATGGTTTTTCTAGGGTTTTTCATAAATAAGATTTCGAAGTTATAGTGACGTTCAATCCAGATTAGGGCTTTTCGTGTTCGCTGCTTTGAGATCGTGTCTTGCTAGTCCCCAAGGTGGTTTTCTAGGGCGGATCTGAGATCCTTCGAGTCGCAGGGCTTGTATAGAAAATCGTGGGCCAATCTGGTGGCTCTCGCTTGGGTTTCCTTTTCAGAGTATCCCGATAGCGCGATGCGAGACATATGAGGATAGAGATTTTCGCATGTAACGAGAACCTGAATACCGTCTACAATCGGCATTTTCATGTCCGTTACGACCAAATCGAATGAACGCTTATCTAGAATTTCGAGAGCCTCCTCTCCTCCTACTGCAAAATGAGCTTCCCAACGATTGCGTTCTTTGCGCATCATGCGCTTTACGCTGTTGAGAACGAAAGGTTCGTCGTCTATGAATAGAATACTCTTCATACTTTTGGCCTCCTGGTTTTAAGTTGTTTATAATAATGGATTTGCGTAGCGTTCACAATACGAAGTATCTTCAGTTCGCGACTGGCGTTGTTCGTAAAACCCGTGAGCTTAAGACGCTATTACCCCTGTGAGCGCCGGTGTCGCTTCACTGAGGCCTTGGAATGAGGACCCTTCGTAGAACTCATCTTTTCGATTCCTTGCGAAATGGATTATCTGGTTGCGCCGCGATGCCAGACTGATCTGACGCGGGAAGCCCAGCTCTCGGTTAACGAAGGGATAGTTAGTGCATGGACGTTTTCTTCCGATCTCATGCGTCTTACATCCATTTGTAGGTACCCTTTCTTTCGGGCTGATTCGCATGATGTAGACAAACCGAAACTAATTCCCGATTTTCACTGGAGATGAGTAAGAGCGCCTCAATCCGTAGACTGATCGACCTTTGAGGAAAGCGAACTTGGATTGTTTATTCTCCGCCTCGCGCGTTAGGTCCTCCGCCTCGCCGCGTTAGGATTTCCTTTGGCGGGTCTCGCAATCGGGTATTGGGTAGGTTCGTAACGACGTGGATAAGAGCCTTGCTTATCGGGCGGATATTTTTGAGGAGTTGAACCGGGATCTCTTATCGCAATGCTTCGTTCCAAACGGTTTCGCCTCGCAGTCAGGCTTATCGGTATTGCTCTCGCGGTTTGCCTGTTGGGCCTTGGGGGGCTTTGGCTGGCGATGCCTGCGATTTCGCAATTCATGGCGGAAAGGAGCTTGATGGAGTATGGGATCGAGGTCGGCGAACTGGACGTTGAAGGAATTTCCTTGGGGCAGATGAACCTTGGTCGGGTGCGACTCCAGTCGGATCTCTGGCAACTGGATATGGAGAATGGGCAAGTCCGCTACGACGCGCATGAGCTTCTGTCGGATGGGAGGCTCAAGAGCCTTGATTTGAACGGTTTTGAAGTAACCCTTTTGCCGGGCCTATTGGGAATTTTGGAGGTAGACGAGGAAGCTGATTCGGAGATGTCCGTCAATTTTTCAAGCGTAGATCAGATTCCGGTTCGACGCATATTGGTGAATAAGGGTTCGCTAAATTTACGCTTTGGAAATGTCCCTCAAATTAAGTGGAACGCCGATCTTCGCTTAGAGCAGGAGGTAGAACGAGCGCTTGATTTGGAGGCCCGAAGCGAGTCCGCCGCGGCGAGTCTGACAGTTCGGTCGGTCGAGGATCGTGGGTTGCAGCTAGAATCGGATATCGAAATTGTGGATACGCTGGGTTTGCTTGGGCAGGTTATGCCGGATTGGCGTGAGGTATTGGCTATCCCTGAAGAATTGAAATTGGAGATGGGGCAATTGGCAGTCAGCTCGCTGGCCACTGGGGTGAGCGCGGAAGAATGGGAGGCGAAGACCTTAGTAGAGCTCGCGGAATTAGACTTGGCCTACGACACCGGCATTCTCGAATTGGAGCAGGTCGCGGTGGAGATCATGGCGACTGGGGAAGGCGGCGCGCGAGGCTCATTTACGGCATTCGTGAAAGAGTGCATTTGGGAGGACTTTAGGCTTAGGAGCGACGCGCTGTTGGCTCTCGATTTCGATTATCGAGAGAATGGAAATCTCGAGCTGAAGTCTCGGGAAGCGATTTCTTGGTCTTATGACGCTGAAGCACTAAAGGGTGAGGCGAACATCGAACTCCAAATCGCATTGGGCGATTCGTTGGAAAGCATTCGATACGAAGGTACGGTTCGCGAGAGCTCACTGAGTTTAGCGGGGCACGGGTTTGAGTCGTTTGATGTTCAAGTCTCTGGCGACTTAGAGGTTCTTGAGTTTTCCGTCGAAAAGCTTGTTTCAAAAATGGATCCCGTTTTTCAACTAGCGGATATTTCGGGGGACTACACACTCGATCTTGGAGATGGTAGTTCGGCTTTGGAGTTGAGTGCTAGGGTGGTTGCCGATGCCCTAGGAGCTTGGGCTGAGAGTATTGATCACCCTTCCATCGATCTGGAATTGGAGAGCTTGTCTTCAGAAGAGAGTAGTGAAATTATGGTGACGCTCAATCCAGATTCAGTCTCGCATCGTTTCGAGGTCGCGGGAATAGAGTTTAACGGCCCCTATACGCTCGTCCTTAACGGATCGGATGAAGGGCTGAACGATGTGTGGGATTTTTCCGCGACCCTCGATTCGCAGGCCTCGTTCGTCAGAAGTGAAGCCATGGCGGTCGATGGACTCGTTCTCGAGGTCGCGGGATCGATGCAAGGAGTGGATATCGCGGCAATTGAAGAGTCTGCCTCTTCTGGCGCGCGATCCTTGATTCAAAAAGCTCGATTTGATGCGGAATGGCAAGCGAACGAGATTAAAGGATTGGACGTTTCCGCGAAATGGTCTGGAGGGTCCCTCGTTTTTGATCCGAGAGGAGAGGAGAGAAATCTGCAACTCACCGCTGGATCGGGAGTGCTGACGGTAGGCGATGAGTCGATACAGCAGGTCTACGTTGCGGCCGAGAGCGTGGCTTCCTTGGAATCGATCGACACGCGCGCGAAGGTTTCCTTTCTTCTCCAGGGACAGAGCGGGCAACTGGAAGTGGCCCAGACGGTTTCTTCTTTGCTGTCGAATCCTGTAGTGAATGGAGAGTTTAGGCTCGCGCCCCTCGTCTTTGAGTACAGTGATCTCCTGGGGCGTGTTGAAGAGGAGCTGCAAGGCGTTTCTTTTTCAGGAACGCTTGAAAGCTCCGGTAGTTACTCGGCCAATAGGAGTGGCGTCCGCGCCGAGGTGGATACCCGATTCCGGGATGGCTCTGTCGATGCGCCGGGTCATCAAGCTCAAGCTAACGGGATCAATGCGCAGTTTTTTTGGGATGAGCTGGATTTTAGGAATCCTATTCCATCGAGGGGGCGTCTTTCGATTGCAGGCGTAAGTGTGGGCGATTTGGAGGCGAGAAATTTGCAGCTCGAAGCGGAGTTGAAATCACCCGAGCAGATAGAAATCGTTAGCGCTCAAGTCGAAGCCTATGGGGGAGGCATATTCCTGAAGTCATCAACGCTTTCGATCGAACCGTTTTCCTATGTAGGCTCCATCGCTTTCGATCGTCTATCGCTTGACGATATCACTTCCGAGATGGAGTTTTTCCGAGGGGAAATGACGGGACGTATTTCTGGGGAATTGCCGATGCGTTATGCGGGGGGAAAGCTCCTACTCGAAGAAGGTTATTTGTCTCTGCCTTCAGGTGAAACGGCTCTGTTGCGATACAATGCCAGCGACATTTTCCGCTCAGAGGCGTCTGACGAAGCGTCGGGTAAAAAGCGGCTGGGAGATCTGTTGCTCGAAAAGCTTGAAATCGATCCGGAAGGATTTGTCGAGGATGCCTTGGCGAACCTCTCTATTTCGGATTTGCAGGTTCAGCTGTTTTCCCGAGAAACGCCCCTAACTCCGATTCGGATCGAGTTCTCCGGAGAAGCGACTTCGGGGGCGACTAAGGTCCCGCTCCACCTTCAAACGAACGTGAATGGCACGCTTGAAGAACTTTTTAATTTCCTCCTACGCCTCAATTCTCTATAGGAAGCCAGTAAATCTGGTATTTAAGTATAGGAAACCTAGCTGCTAATCGCAGGTCTATCGTGCAAGTTCATTTTCGACATAAAACTCAAAGGACGTGAAAAACCGCATACTGCTAATCCCCTTGTTCATCCTCACTGGTTGTATCAACATCAAAACCCACAGCACGATCGATCCGATCTACATGACGCTGGACGTCAATTTGAAGGTGCAATTGCAACAAGAGCTCAGCGATGTGTTCGGCGACATAGACGCTGCTTCCAAGTCCGTATCTGAATAAACCGAAATTTTCCGACGTCTTTATAATTATGAGCCACAAAACGTTAATCCTTTCCCTTCTCGTCGCTCTCATCTCAGTTTGGGGGTTTCCAGTCATGGCGGCCGATGCCGAAGAGGCGGCCATCAAGCAGCGCATTATCGAACGGCTTGAATCGGTAGATTCCCTCAAGCTTGCGGGCAAAATAGGGGAGAGCAACGTAGGACTGCTTGAGCAGCGCGGGATGTTGGCTCCTGCCGAAACCAAGATCATGAACGAGGAAAACGCTGATCGGAGGTCGCTCTACACGATTCTCGGCAAACGTCTCGGACTCACCATGAGCGTCGTGGGTCAAGGCCGGGCGGAAGAATTGCGCAAGAAGTCCGCCGTAGGTGTCTGGCTGCAAGACCGCGGCGGGAATTGGTACAAAAAGCAGTAGCTGAGAATCGGAGCGCGTTCCTGTCGATAGCGATTCGAAGGCCAGGCGATAGGGTCGGGCTTCGACATAGGTTTTCCTCGAGGAAGCCGTTTCTTTGTTTTCATGCGTTTTCCTTGGTTCTAGACCGCCTAAGGGGACGCTTCTCCCTTATCGAAATAGAATTTCTGCAAGGACAGGATAGTGGTCGGAGGGGAGCCTGCCTTCGGAAGAATCCGATAGTACGCCAAAACGTTTTACGCGTATGTGGTCGGTGACGAAAATATAGTCAATCGGCTGCTCTGGGACTCTGGCGATGTCAAAGCGATTGAAGGTGCCTCCTGGGCCGTATCGACCGGTTTCTGATTGTTCGCCCGCATCAAATAATTGGATACGTCCGAAATCTGATGAGGTCATCGTTTCATAGGCGATCGCTTCGGGAGTGGCGTTAAGATCGCCAGTGACGATGACCGGCAGCGTTGTGGGCGTGACGATTTGGTCCATTCTCTGCCTGAGCAATTGGGCGCTTCCTTTTCTGGCCTGCTCGCTGACATGACTGAAATGAGTATTGAAATGATAAAACGCGCGACCGTTTTGCGCGTCTTCCAATTTGACCCAGCTTACCGTTCGCTTGTTGGTCGCGTCCCAGCCTAGCGATGGCGTATCCGGCGTTTCCGAGCACCAGAACGCTCCCTGTTTGAGGAGTTTGAATCGATCCTTCCGGTAGAAGATAACGTTGTGGGAACCCGAGCCAGGCATGTTGCCGTCATTTTGACCGACGCCGTACCAGGAATAGTCGGGCAGGGCGGCCTCAAGGTCTTCAATTTGTACCGGACGCGCTTCCTGCATGCCGATCAAATCTGCTTTGTGAAATCGGATCAGGGCAGCTACAAAGTCTTTGCGGTTCGGCCAGGCATTTTCGCCGTCTTTTGGATTGTCGATACGAATGTTAAAGCAGAGTACGATTAGCGGTTCGTTGCTAGGTTTACTACCCGCATCACGCTCGCCTTTGGATTCAAGTATGGCGCCTGAACCCAATAGAATCACAGCCAGCAGGGATTTCGCGATTTGGTTGGCAATTGCCAAAGTCACATTGCTCTCAGTCTTCTTATGGAGGCGCATCTGAAAACGGGGTTGCGTTGCTGGGTTGAGCTAATAATCGGCAAGAGGATTGTTCCGATCTACTTCTTTGGCGACGCTGAAAGTTTGGTTCAATCAATTTTGAAAGGGGGTAGCTTAATCCGAATTAGATCCTGTCCACTTCTTTAGAATGGCGTTGAGCGCTTCCCAGCCGGGCTTCTCGCTGGAGGGATAGTTTTCTTCGGTGGCTTCGAAGTGTTGGATGCTTTTTTGTATCCAATCTAAGATCACGGGATGCGCTTCAATGATTTCTCCTTCGACTGCGGTTTCTTTTTCGGCTTGGACTGCGGCGATGACGGAGAGGAGCTCTTTGTCTACTAGATCGCTGTCGAGCATGGTTTGAAAGATCGTTGGGGGCATGGATTTATTGGCTTCGATCCAACAGCAAGCGAAGAGAGGGCGAAGAATGTAGAAGAGTTTTTTGATTTTTATACTCTGTCCGTCAAAGTGATCTTGAGCGGTCCCTTTGGCCATGCTCATGTAGTGGTGGATGGCTTTGCGGGGTTTGAAAAAGATAGGGATGAGCTCTGCAAGATCCTGACGGAAGCCATTTCGCTGGTGGTAGATGATGGGGCTATCGAGCCACTCGTTGAGCGCGAGGTTGCAGGTGGCGAAGAGCTTAAGCGTTTTGGCGAGATCCCAACCGGCGAGGTCAAGATCATTGGGCAGCATTAAGTCTATGTAGTCTTTCTTTTGCTGCAGGTCGAGGTACCAATCTTGAGGGTGAGCGTAAGTGAATCTAAGATCGTAATCACTATCTGGAGACGCGAATCCCCAAGCGCGACTTCCAGATTCGCAGGCGTAGAGGACGCGGATGTTTCGCTCTGCTTCGAGTTCTTGGATGGTTTGGTTGATTTGTCTTTGGATATCCATTTGGTTTTTTCCACGAAGCGCACCAAGGGCACGGAGATTCATGATTCTGAAGAGGGGGCTTGGTGGTTAAGGTGTCTTTGTCGGCTTTCTTGTTTTGCTCGTAGAGAGGAAGATCCATCTTTGTGCGTTTGCGTGATGGTTTTTAGTAGTTCTTCGACCTTGTCGGTATCGGGGTGTTCTGGGAGATCGGATGCGTCGTGGAGAGCTTTGAGCTCTTGAGTCTTGGCTTCGGCTTTTTCTATGAGACTTTCGTAGTCGAATTTGCCGGCTCGGATATTCATGAGGAATTTGAGAGTTTCGCCCTCGAAACGGACGATGGGAGCGCCGGTCTTTAGAATGGATTCTCCGCTGAGAAGGAGACGGAAGGTGTGCATCATGTTTTTGGCATCGTAGTCGATCTGGCCGTTTTCTTGAGTTTGCCAGCGAGCTTCGTTGCGGTTCTTTACCCAGGTCCAGTAATTCTCGTGATCGCGGACTGCTCGTTCGAAGGCGTTTTGGTTGACGCTTAGCAGGCCTATGCAGTGTTTGCGCTCCTCTTCCATGGGAATGGATTGGCAAACGATCTGACCGCCACGAATGACGCCACGAGCGCCTGGCCCGTAGTGATAGAGACGATACATTCCTGGACTGTGCTCGAGAGCGGCGACATGGCATTCGCTCAAGGAGATGTCTGACTTAGCGATTGATCTAGGCCGGTAGGGGGGTGCTGGGTCATGTTTCGATGTATTTGGAATGAACCAACAGAAATCCTCGATCGTAGGGCGGTTCTCAGGTTGTGGATTGTTAACCCATTTGTTTTGACCGCGCGCTTTCTTGATTTGGGCTTGGGCATAGCCGACGTGGGATTCGTAAGCCTGTTTGGTGATAAACAGCGACCGATTTTCTTCCAGTAAGTCGAAAGCAGGAGAACGTCGCTGGATGCACTCTTTCGGCATAAAGAGCAGCTCGATAATGTTGGGGTTGGCCGTGAGGGCCAGCTCCAGAAAGCGGGCTAAGGTTTAGTAGACGGTATCCCCCTTTTTCGTCCGATACCTGAGTGGGTAAGGGTTCGAGCGTAAGATAAATCAGTTCGGGGACTACGTAGATCCCCTTGATATCCTCATCGCTGCCCGGCAATGCCGTACCATAGGCTTGGCTACCCACAGTCGACTCGAAAATCACCCGCTCCGAATGCTGCGACAAGAGTTGTTCCAGAGTCCGCATTAGTGCCGGATCATTGATGCGATGGTGCGGAGATCAAGCTCTGATCATTGTTCTATCACTGTACTCGGGTGCCTATCGAAAGTCTGATGTCGAAAGTGGAAGCGCTTTAGGTCCGGCTAAGCGGAGTTCTAGAGGTTCGGAGAATTTAGTGATGAACACTTGCGAGATGGGGGCTGCCCGTACTGGGATAGTTCATTTATGCATCGGTGTTTGAGTTTCTGTATCCAATAATAGGATATGATTTAGTTTTCCTGGTGCAGTCTAAAAAGCGAGTATTGAGACCTTTGGTATCTCATGCTCTATATGTGCGGCTTATTCCTCATAGCCTCTGCGGCGCCTTTGAATAGGTCTTCGAAGGCGTCGACGGTCAGTTCGATGGGTTTTGCGTAGCCGCCTCCCATGAAGATGACGATGGGGATTCCGTGTTTTGTATTGTATTCGAAAATACGTTGATTGCGTTGTCTCAGGCCTTGACGGGTTAGGGAGAGCTTCCCTAGGGCATCGGCTTCCAGGGTATCGACTCCGGCTTGGAATAGGATCAGGTCAAACTGTTCGGGTTGGATCTTTGCGAGTGTTTCGTCCAAGAGGCTTAGGTACTCTGTATCGCTGCAATTGTCGTCTAGTCCTAGGTCGAGGTCGCTGCGTTGTTTGCGAAAGGGAAAGTTGCTTTGCGAGTGAATAGAGCAGGTGAAGACGCGAGGCTCATCCGCAAGAATGGAGGCAGTGCCATCGCCTTGATGCACGTCGAGGTCGAGGGAGAGTATCCGTTCGATTCCATTCTGGGCAAGAGCGGTCAGGGCGCAGATGGCTACGTCATTGAAAATGCAATATCCGGAGCCAAAGTCTCGGTAAGCATGGTGTGTCCCGCCCGCCATATTGCCCGCGATACTTTTCGTATCGAGGGCGTCTGCCAAAGCGCTTAAGCTGCCTCCGGCGAGTCTTAGCGTGCGTTCCACAATGTCCGGCGTCCATGGGCGAAGGCCAATGCGGCGTACCGCTTTTTCGCTTAGCTTGCCGTCTAAGAAGGCTTCGACGTAGCCCCGATCGTGAGCCAGAGAAATTTCGTCCGCATTGGCCTGCCGCGGCGTTCTTAAGTCGATGTTGTGGTAGCCTTTTAATCGCTCGGCGATCAAGCGGTACCGCTCTCTTGGAAAGCGCGCGCTGGGATCGATGCCCTCAGTGTAAAGTGGATGATAGTAGAGTGGCAGCATCTAGGAGAGACGGTAGGCGAAACGTTGTAGTCAACAATCAGATTGTTATCGATTCGGAATCCTTGCCAGAAGTGATTGGGGCTAAGCTGTACTTTCAAATAACCGCTTTTTGAACAGCCGTTTTAATCTAGCCACCCGACACTCCCACTTTTTCTGCGCGGTGGTTTAGCAAGCGTGTCACAAGGCTTAGGCCGCATGGCGCTGCTTCGCTTTGAGCTTGAACCGATGAAGGCTTTATCTACGAACACGCCCTTACTTTTTCAGACAAAAAGTCTCAGGCTATGCTTTCACTTCTCATTTCAGCGCTGGTCGCTATCGCTTTGGCTAGCATTTCGATCGCTTCGCAATTTAGTACGGGCACAACGGTCTTCTTCGGTATGGCTGGATTTGTTGGCTCGTTTTTCCTGGTCGGATTCTTGGTTCGGAAAAAGATGTCCAAGGCCCAAGGAGCGCTTCAGGACCGCATGCAAGCGGCTCAGATGCGGATGCAGCGGAAGGTGCAGCAGTTCCAAAACAAGCCCGGCGGTAACGTTAAGCAACTGCAACGTCAGCTCGAGATGGATCAAAAGGCCATGTGTAAGGAGGGGCTAGAGCTCACCAAGGGGTTGGAGCCTTTTCGGAAGTGGTCTGTGCTCATGGGACGTCAGATTGCGACCATGCGCCTGCAGTTTCACTACCAGCTTAAGGAGTTTGAGCAGGTGGACGAGATCCTTGCCACCTGCGGTTTCCTTGGAGGCCCGATGATGATGGATCCTATGGCGGCAGCCATGAGGATGGCGCGTTGTTATAAGAACGATGATTTGGAGGGCGCGAAGAAAGTCTTCAAGAGTCGTATTCGTTGGGCTCGCGGCGATCGCGGCATTTTGCTGTACGGCTTGATGTCGTGGATCTACGTCCAGGTGGGCGAGCTTGATGAAGCCCGTCGGGTATTGTTGAAGGCCAAAGAGAAGACTACTGAGGAAACCTTCGCCAGAAACTGGGAGCATCTGGCCAACGATCGCGTAAAGAGTTTCTCCAATGCGGGGTTGGGCGAAGCGTGGTACAGCCTCTATTTGGAGAATCCGCCTATGCCTAAGCAGCAGCGAGTGCGCGGCAATCCGCGTAATATGCGTGGGTTTTAGAGCAAGGACCTAAGAATCAAAAAAGATCAGGTTGCGTGTGTTTTTGAATCACCCGACTACGCTCATGGAGCTACGACGGGCGCGGCTGATGAACACCGATGGCCACTGATACTTTGGGCTATGGAGTTGACTTAGTCGGTAGAGCAGCGAGCCGGAGTTGATGGCGCTGACGTTCATATTTCGACTTGGTTGAACTGGTTTTCCCAGTCTCGTAGAGTTTTCAGAACATGCTCCAGTTTTGGCGGATTTCCAAAGAACATTTCAGACATGGACTTGAGGTCTGTCTCTAATTCTTTGATACGAACTTCAGACGGTAAGAGTCGCAGTGATCCGCGGGTTGCGGTCTCATAGCTCGCCCAAGCGCTTCGATAGAAAGCGATTTTGTGTGAGACAACAGTCGCGAGTAATTCTTCGTTTGCGGCTGCTTTATTGCCGACTCCGCTCTGGATCATCGAAGCGAGATCGCAATAATGGCGAGAATAACGAGGTGGGAGTTTTTTCTCATCGGCTAAGTGAGCCATTTGGTGGAGGATTGTTGCTTTCTCCCAAAAGGTTCGCTCAGCATCCAGTGTTTTGACCGTTACTTCCGGATCGTCTAATGCTTCGGGGATTTCCTCGGAAAGGTAGGGGATGACTACCTGGTTGGTTGCCGGCCAGTGATCCGAACGCGCTCCGAATTCTATTTTGACCGATGGCTTTATGTAGGCAAAGGGCGATTGTGTGATCGAGGTGCGTGGGTAGATAAAGGCAAGGCTTTGCTCATCGGGATCGGTTTCGTCCTTTTCCAGTTTCCAGTCATCTGAGCCAAGCTCGCTTATCACAAGGTTGTTCAGCTCTTCCCAAACTTTGCCGTGGATCAGTTCTTTAATTGACTCGGACAGCGCTTCCATCTGCCGCTTACGCTGCTTGTTGCTTATATCGGGATTCGCGGGATCCGTATCTCCTACAAAACCGAGACTCTTTCGTTGGACAGATAGATCGATGTCTTCTGAAAAACGCTCGATTGCCTTGTGCGCCTTCGACAGTGAAGTCCCGCCTTTGAAAAGCAATCTGCCCTTCAGTGTATCCATTTCGAAAAGACGTTTTAGGGTCCAGCAAACCCAGAAGTCTTTCTCGAGAATGTGCGCTTGCAGTCCTTTTCGTACGGCAGCTTCTCGAAAATAAGTCTCGCGCTCGTTTGCGTCCTGTTTGGCGAGCGTATCCATATTTCTAAGCTTCTGCGATCTCCTTGAAGTGTTCATGCATCCACGCGGGCGCATAGATACGATCTTTCCAGAGCTTGAGTTTGTCCTCTCTTGAAAGAGTGCGTTTGAGCTGAGCTATTTCTTTAGAGCTCACTCCCTCTTGCTTCAGATAGCGAAAGGCTTGAATTACGAGACCTGAAGTATGGCCAGCCGTCTTCATATTCTTTGGAGTGGTCTGCTTTAGCTGGATATCGAGATTTCCTATTTGTACCTGCTTGGAGGCTCCGTCGGTTAAGTACACATACTTTGCGGGTACCTGTTGAGATAAGCCTAGCAGGTTAATCGCATAGGCTCCGGAGGGTTGTAGGCGCGTTGATTCGCTCTCGCTTAAAGCCTTTGCAATAGCGTCCGGCTGAGCGCTTAGGGTTCCCAGTTTGGGATGTGAAGCAGGGTAGTCGTAGAGGCCTCGGGCAAGGTGCCTTATCGTACCTGACTTCTCTAGAAGGGACAGTGCTTCGTCCACAGATCGACGTGAGCCAAGGTCAAGGAATCGGTTCGGAGTAAAGACCCAACCCCTATGCTTTGCGTAAATCCTCTTAACTATCTTATCTCTAACGGATTGCTTCACTTTATGATTCTCATTTTTCTGGGAAAAACTACCCTTTTTTTCCCATAGATCAAGAGGTATTGTTAGGCGTCGTGCTGTGACGCATGGGAGAGTTTCTCCAAGTTAGGGTTGGGTGAAGCGTGATACAGCCTCTATTTGGAGACTCCGCCTATGCCTAAGCAGCAGCGAGTGCGCGGCAATCCGCGCAATATGCGTGGGTTCTAGGGCAAGGATCGGTTAAGGTCGAATCCTCTATCGACTCTTCCGTTTATTGGTTAACATCGCTCCTGCGTCGCTGGATCCTTCGCCAAGGCTTAGGGCATGATTGCCGCTGCGCGTCGGCACGTTTTTTGTAACGATTGGCATCCATAATGATCGTAGGCCTATTCAAGCGATCGCCCAATTAAGCGGAGCGGGTAAAGCTTGGTTCGCGAATTCTAAATGAATGACGCGTCGATGCCTTACGGATTTTGAAGGGCTTGAGGCGTGCAGGATGAGGGGAGACATGGCGAGAATGTCGCCAGCCGCGCATTCGCAGGTGATCTCATTTTGACTTAGAGACTTAATTTCAGAGGGATTAAATATGCCTTTTTGGTGCGAGCCGGGTACAAGGCGAAGCGCTCCATTGTCAGCGGGTGTGTCATCAATATGGATACGTAGCGTACGCATACCGGCTAGAATGCTTGCAGGTGGCTGGGCGTGGAGAATGCCGTCTTTGGAGCTCCAAGCGGTGAAGTCTATGGTTTCTACCTTTTCCTTAATCGGTACTTTGGTGTCTTGATGCCAGGCTACCTTCCAATTCGAGTCATGCGTCTTGTCTAAAAGAATGGAGCGGACGAGGAAGGCGTTGGGTAAGTCGATCACATCCAGGTATAGTTGTAGGTTGAGTTTGTGAATGCAGTCGGCGATGCCCTTGGATAACTGCGTTAAGTGGCGAAGGCCGCCGTTGAAGTTGTGCTTGGCCCGTAGGGCTTCGACTTCTGTGGTGAGGGTGGAAATTGTCTGAGAGTCAATGCCGGCCTTAAAGACGGTGTATCCACTTTGGGAAAAGTTTTGGGACGTTGTTTCAGGCAACTTTGGGTCGCGTACTGGCGTGTAGATTTTCAATTGCCTAGTTGTTCTCAGTTCTTTTTTCGAGAAAGCCCTTTAGGGCGTTGAAGGCCTTGGTAGTGGTATTTTTGATGGAGGATTCTTCGAAGCCGGTGAGGTCTGAGGTTTGCTTGAGGAAGACGGGGATAGAGTCTTGCCAGATCTGTTCGGCATTCAAACTGGAGGCTCCGTGAAATTGGCTTTCAGCAAGTTGTAGTTGAAATCCGAATTCCCAGTCTTCTTGGTTTTGGTTTATGTTGTCGACCCAGACTTGGGCGAGGGGTTTTATAAGGTCTGGCGTTGAATGAGGGAGGCGTGCTCGGGCGTCGGCAACCTTTATCTTCCAGTCGAGTTCTATTTGCTCGATCTGGTGGGTTTCCCATTGATCGGCGACTTCGACGTCAACAGATCCTTTTTCAAAGAGAGTGAAGGGGCCGCCTATGATGGAGGCTAGAACGGGGGCGGGGATCTCTTTAGTCGCCCACTTCGTGTGGCGAACGCCGTTTTCTTCGGTATTGATGATTTCAAGACGGGAGCTGTTGAGCGTGGCGTCGAGATTGCTGCGGAAGAGGAGATCAAAGATGGCGAAGTGACTGCGGAGAGGGCGGGCTTGGTAGCGATTAATAGCGATTTGGTAACTGGTGGGCGTTTCTGAAGACTGATCTTCGACTCGAATATTAACGTCTTCGAGTTGGAGGTCTTTGATCTCGTAGTTGGGCGTGTTGAGTAGTGAAGGCTTGCCAGCGGTCAACCCGTTTAAGCGATCTTTGGCGATGGAGAGTCCAAGGACGAAACCAGGTTTCTTTTCTTCTTCTTCCTGCTTTGGCAATGTCTTCAGCGCAATCGAGGCGTCCGAAAGTGAAGCGGAATCGATAACGCGACGTCCTAAGATGAAGTTCCAAACTGAGAGGTTCGCTGCGATGTTCTTGGCCTCTATGGTGAGTTGAGGTTTATCTGGTAGAGTTTGCTTTAGGTAGAGGTCGGTGAAGGTGAAGCTTCCGGTGAAAAGGTTACCTTCGACAGATTCATATTGGATATCGAAACCTGTCTTGTTTTCGACCTTGTCGACTGCGAAGCGGATTGATTCGTCAAGAAGCAGAAAGTTGATGACGAGTAGAGCTGCGCTGAAAAGGGCGACGGATCCAAGGACGACTCGCCGTATCCACTTAATCACCACTGGAGGGATTTTTATCTTCTTCTTGGTTGGCTTCGCGGCAGTGCCAAAGAGGGGTTGGAGCGCGAGACTGATTAGAGAGGCGATCAACTGGCACAGGGCTGCGATACCCGCGATGAATGGCGCCAGGAGGAGTTCGGCAACGGCGATTATTAGACCTTCCATGATTTAAGATTTTCCCTTAACCCGGAAGCCGATTCTTTTGTTTCGCGAAATCTGGGTTACCCAGTGATGCGACATAAGGATTCTATCTGGCGCGCGATCAAATCTGCAGTTTCGTCCCCAAGCTCTTGTAGACCTTTAGCTGTTTCTTCGAATGCCGAACAGATCTGCTTTTCATTCACGACCCTCGTCCTCGCTCTTGGATTGTTTGGTGTGATCCACCATCCAGGGATTGCGAGTATGGGGAGTGCGGATACGTCTTTTCCTGTTTGTTTCTTAATCCACTTTTCGAGCCATTCTCGTTGACGCTTCAATTGCACGAGTTCAGATGTGGATTCTCCCCAAGGCCAGTCAAGCTTGTGGCCATCGAATGTTACCTCGCGGTCTTTTCGTCCTTTTCGAGCTTTCCCTTTCCTGCGGGTTTTGGTTTCGACGATAGCGATGCCGCGACTTCCTACGACGACATGGTCTAGATTGAATTCTTTTCCGTTCTCCGATGCTGGGATATCGTGAAATACTCTCCAGGTTTCTCTTTCTAGAGGTCGAAGCCGGTCGGCTATCACTTTCTCTCCCTCCATTCCAAGTTCCATATTTGCGATAGACTGGATGTCGTTCAGCACTGCTAATGAGGCCAGTACAAGTCCCGCTAGAGCTGCGCTCACGCAAATCGAATAGGCGAAAGGCAAAGATGCTTGCGGGTAGAGGAAGATAATCAGGCTGCAGGTGATTAGAAAGCAGGAAACGGGTGTTAATAGTGCGAGGAAAACGACCCAGAACTGTTTTTCGTTTCGTTTGGCGATGAGCGCACGCAAGGATTCTCCAGGACTTCGATTATATTCAAAGTCCAAAGGAGGCTTTGATTTACCTCTGAGTTTAAGGCGTACATAGAAGATCGCTATGAGGCCACTGAAGAAAAAGACTAGGTAACCCGCGATAATTAAGACGGAATTGAATGTCACAAGAGTTGGAGTTGCTGAGCTTTAGTTAATTTAGTTGGATATGCTTTTGATCGGAGCTTGTGGGCTCGTCTGAAGTTGTAGCGTGAAAAAGGTCCTTAGCTGAATCGCAATGAATACTGTTCAGCGTCTACACTTGCGTTATCGTTTCGAAATGGGGACGAACGAGCTTAAAGACCCCACCAGATTCTTCGCTATTTTTCGTCGCTTTCATAGACTTTGAAGTATCCCGCTTCTCTCTCGTGGAACCAATCGAGGAGCTTGTGAGGATTTGGGTGGCGTTCCCAGTTTATCAAGTTTTCGGATGCTTGTATCCAGTAGCTCTTTTGTGGGTCATGCTTGTAGGCGAATTGACTATCCGCTGTAGACGACGGAACTACTTCCAATGGGATTTGATGAGCTAAGACTGGCTGGATCCGGGAGAGGTTTCCGTTTCCGTCGATAAACCGAAGCGCGCCATCAGACTTTGGAGGCGAGAGTTGAAAGTCGCTACTAATGTTCCGTTCTGAATAAATCGGCTCTATGATTGCAGGAAGCGACTCGTGGGACGTATCCAAATTTACTGACAGAATCATTCCGTTTCTGCGACCTAACACCACAGTGTTTTCGTTCGGATGAACGTGCATCTGGACGAACGGATAAGCGGTTTCCGTCGATTCTAGATCAATCTGCTGAATGACTTCTTTGTTTGCTATGTCAGCTACTAGGAGGCTCCTAGTGTAGGAGGTAGAGGATTCAGGTTGTACGAGACCGTAGAGCTTCGTTTTGTCCGGAGAAAACTTCAGAGAATAGGCGTGGGCAATCTTGCCATCGAGCGGGATTGCTACTTCCGAATCTTGATCCTGATTCACCACGATAAGCGCATCTTGGTTTTGATCATAGAGTGCCCAGGTTGTGGATGCGTCATCGATTGCGTAGGTAGAGTAGAAGCCGTAGTCGAGCGGCAACAATGATTCGGTTTCCAGATCATAGATGCCGCGAAAGTGAGCGGCTAGCCATTTTCCTTCGCGGTGGAGACTGATGGGGTGGATGCCGAGCCCTAGATTCGTTATCCATTGGTCTTCGCGATCATCGAAAGGATGGGTGATGAAAAATGCGGTATCGCGTTGAAATGCTATGGACCCGGATTGGCTGTCGATCGCCGCGTATTTAATAATGTGGGTATTGGGGAGTTGTATCCAGCGGTCCTTTGCGGATTCAGTCTCGTCTTCAATTCTTACTCGGCCAGTGTTGTATACTGTGATCCAGCTTTGTTGGGAATGGACGAAGCTTGAAGCTATGGCCGATCCAGGAAAGGCGTCTCCGTCTTCAATCAGATCGCCGCTAAGTAGGTCAAAGGCTTCGAAGCCGTGAGTCGACGTGAAATAGTAGCGATCTCTACTTGGCGAAGGAGTGAGAGTACGGCTGAAGCCTGACACGAATGAAAGGCCATTTCCGCTTGGAACGAACACTTCAGGATCATTGACAATTTTGCTATAAATCGGCAGATTGGTTGTAGTGTCTATCAATACTAAAAAATCGTCATTGATTCCACTCAGAGCAGTCGCGAGAAGGTAGCGGTCATCTGAGGAGGGGAGCAACTGCTCGAAGGGTACATTGGTATAGCTTAGTTCGCGGACGAGCGTTCTTGTGTGAAAGTTCCAAACTTCGATGCGACCGTAACCGACAACGAAATACACCAAGGTTCCGTTTGATGAGATTGCTGGGTCTTGGCGTATGCCGAAGGGGATTGTTCGCTCGCCAAGGTCGAGGTTGCTGGCGATGCGTTCGCCATTTTGCGAGTCGTAGACTGCCCAGTTAGGTCCTTGGAGAGTAAATTCGCTGTCGTTTAAAATGAGGTAGCGTCCGGAAGAATCGATTTTCGGGCTATCATCAAATAAAGAGAGCTCCCCTCTAAAGCCGGAAATAGGAGAAAGCGTCCGGCTTGTTTGATTGAAGAGCAATGTCCCGGAATTTCCAGTCGATAAGCCAACCTCGTAGTCGAATTTTACAAAATAGTCTGATTGCCTGCGAATTGCTATGTTTCGTATTTCAGCTCGAGTCGACTCAGTGAAGCTTATCGCATCGTAAGCGACTGCTGTGTGAAAAACATTTTCAGCGAGCTCAGATATGAACTCAACGATGGTGCGACCGTCCTTGGAAAGCCTCCAGCGAGGGCTGCCTTCGGGAGTGTGCCTCCAGATGCGTTCTCCGGTCGTGATGGAGTGGAGCTCAAGGGCCAACTGTAAGGTTTCGGCGTCGTTTGAGCGGCTCAGGAGATAGCTCCCGTCTTGCACCAGATAGGCTTCAGGGTTGTTTGAAACGTATTCTTGCTTCGAGAAGACGACTTCTCCTGCTGGATTGCGGACTTCGAAAATGAAGTAGTTCTTTCTTAAGGTCGAATCGTATTCCTTACTTCGGTAGAGCGAGAAATTGGAGCTTAGATCGAAGTCGAGAAAGGTTTCGAAGTTTCCGCTATCAACATCTTCGGCCAATTGGATTTTGGTATGGAGATCCCAAATACCATTTATAGTGCGTATAACGGTATCCGAGTATAGTTCCTGGATATGAGGATTTCGCGCCGGTTCGCTAGACTCGAGCACATAGGCGTCTTTTGCGTAGGCGGCCCCGGCCAAAACAAAGGCGCAAAATGCGAATTGGAGGTTTATGATTGGAAGCGATTTCACTACAAGAGTTCGTATTGGTTCGGCGCTATGGAAATGGGACTCTAATCTGAGTAAAGATGATTATAAGCGGTTGGCAGGTTTTCGCCTTTCTTGCGACTTTATCTATGTTTTCGCTGGATTTGCGATCTTCGATGTTTTGATAGAGACGTTCCGCATTCTGAGAATACTATGTCCAGAAACTGGATACGTTGTTTTTGAATGTAGCGGTCGGTTGGGCTGCATTCTGCAGCTCTTCTTTGCCGGAGGAGCTGCCTCCCCAGAGTTTGCTGATTTGTCCGAATAGGCTCATGAGAATCAGAGTGTTGATGAGGGAAAGAAGGCGGGTGGGCATAGTCTAAAGGCGAAGCGGGAGTGGTTTTTGATATACGGATGTAGGAATGGCTTTGAGAGCATTTTGCTTAAGTGGGATTTAAGGACATCAAGATTTAAGATCTTACCCTGAAAGGACCCTACCAATAGTAGAATTTAGAGTTGAACCCATTTGTTGACCTTATGCTTGTCCTTTGTAAAGTTCGCTTCCGAACATTCTCAAATACGCTTTAATTGAATCTTTGTTTGGCAGGATCATCTTGAACTCGATTAGTTTCTTATCTGGGTCTAATACATCATATGACACTTTTCCATAGTGGCATGTGACTATTTTTTTGACCGTATAAAGACCGATGCCGCTACCGTTCACATGTGCTTCTTTCGCTTGTTCGGAACGGTATCCAAAATCCCAAAGGTAGTGGTGGTCTATCTCATTAGGAATGCCTATGTTGGAGGTATTCTGAATGGAAAAGACAACGCTGTCGTTTTCGTAAGACAGTGAAGCGACGACTTTTCCGCTTCCGTGACTGTATTTTATTGCGTTTAACAGTAGGTGCTGAATTGCGATTTCAATAGCTTGCCTATCACCTATCGTTTTTACGGAGGTAGGAGTGTTGATTCGTAGTTTTACATGCTTTTCGGCTGCTTCACTTTCTAGCTTAGATTTTGCTGAAAGAGAGATGGATGAGAGATCGATCTCTTCGAAATTCGTTATTTGATAATTTTTGTCTATTATTACACCGATAGAATTTGATGTTCGATGCATAGACAGGAGCTCTTCTTGAGCTTCAGTTGCCTTTTTTTTGAGTAAAGCTCCTTGATATCTCTCTTGAGAAATATGTTTGAG
>JBCCZW010000008.1:0-19819 GCA_039186805.1 Verrucomicrobiota bacterium | reverse complement strand
GAACTATCAACGATGCGCAAGAAACCATCGAATCAGTCAGCCAATTCAAACAAGACGTCGCCTCTTTCGAAGAAGAACTCGGCAGACTCGCCTCAAACTATAAAAAGCAAACCGGGTTTCCTCTGACAATCATCGTGGACGAGCTAGATCGATGCAAACCCGACTACGCACTAAAGCTGATCGAGCGCATCAAACACTACTTCGCAATAGACGGAGTTTGCTTCCTCCTCTTCGCAAACATGGAACAACTAGTTCAGCAGGTAGAAATTACATACGGCCCTAAGCGAGCCCACGAATATCTACAAAAATTCTCCAATCTCCAAATAGTATTCCCGAAGAATAGAGAAAAATATAACAGCAACATTAAGCTCCATGCTCAACGTATGCTGAACTATTTTGTAGGTAATGAATTCCATGAAGACCATTCTGATTATCTGAGTTCCTTTTCAGATTATCTAAACCTGTCACTCCGCGAAACCGAAATGGCGGCTAGGCAGTTTTCGATCATCTATTCTGCTTCTGGCGGCAGAGTACACTTCTTTGCGATCTGTTTGATTATTGTGATCCGCGTGAAGGATCCTTCGAAGTACCAAGAAGTGAGAAACTCAAATTTCGGGTTTGGATCTCTTGTGAAATACTTGGATATACCTGAAGACTCGACGCACCAGAATTTATTGAATCTTCAAAGAAGAACCGCACCCCTCTTCGTCACTGAATCCGAATATGAAATCATGTCGGAAACGGAGAAACGACGGTACTTTAATTTTGGTGGTGACAGATACCGATACGAGGAAATCCGCAAAAACGTTTTCGAATTACTAGACCAGTTCAAATTTTGATCTAAACCCAGATAAAACCTTCTTCCCAATTCAAACCTACCCATGAACCGTCGCCGATTCCTCACCCTCCTTGCCCTAGCAGGCGTCCCCGTCAGCCTCCGTTCGCAAGACAAAGAAAGTAGCCCTTCCGAAGCCGCAGACAGCTACTACGAAGCCGAGACCCGTCTTTATCCCGGCAAGATTCCCCACATCACCGGCACCTTGAAGTCCTCAGGCAGGATGAAGACCAGCGGAGCTGACCGCGGCCTCCGACGCAACTCCAAAGGCGACTTCGAGCTCGCCCCCGTCGATCTACGGGAAGCCCGACCCACAATCGGCTCCTTCGCCACTTTCGAGCAGCAATCTGCGAATGTCGCCTATCTCTACCCACGCTTCACCTTCTCCGTTCTCGACTCTCCGCAATTCGATCCCAAGCCCGAAGGCTGGGGACCAAAGGGCGAAAAGAATCTCCTGAGGCCCTTTAACCTTAACTTCGCTCTATCTCCGTACCATCCTGGCGACTACAAACCAACTCTACCCTATAAGTTCGAACTAAAGGCCCGCGGCAAGCGACTCATGTCCCGAGAAGCTACCACACGCCCTATATCCACGAAAAATGCTCTCAACGGGTATACATACCTTTCAGTCCAATTTCATTGGAACGACGACAGAGAGCTCTCCTACCAAATTTTCAATGCGGCAGAAAAAGCCAACCAATTCGAACTTACCCTTCGCGATTCATCCAACAAGAAGCTCGCTACCTTAAATTTCGATGCCTCAGGATTGACCGATCTTCGTAACTGGATAACGAATACGCTGCTCTTCGAGCACAACGAAGCAATTGCTTATGGCAAAGGCAAAAGAGTCGAAAAGCAAACCGTCAGCTCCTCCGCAGGAAGCTATGCGCCCATAAGCTGCTACCTCACCACCGCCACCGTCCATACGATTGGCTTGGCCGACGACTGCTGGGAACTCCAGACCCTTCGCAAATTCCGCGACACTCGACTCGCCGCAACCGAATCAGGGAAGGCCACCATTGCTGAGTACTACCAAATCGCCCCGGAAATCGTATCCAAAATCAACCGACGCCCAGATGCGGAACGAGTTTGGCTCAAAACCTACTGGGCTACCATCCTTCCCTCGGCTCTACTTCTCAAACTCCGCCTTCACAAGCTAGCCACACTCCTCTACAAACGAACCACCCGAAAACTCCAAATCCTGTAAATGCGATCGCTGATCGCGTAACCCACAACCTCATGTCAACGCGATCAGCGATCGCGTCTACAAGCCATATTCTCAAATCTCACTAAAAATGCCCGGCCAATCCTCAGCTCCCGAATCCGTATCCACAAAACAAAAACGCGGCCATTGGTCCGCCCTCATCTGGCTCGCCATCGGCGCCTTCCTCATCAAGTACTTCGCCTTTGACGCCGTCGAAAAAGACAGGCGCGTCAAAGCCAATTGGGAACTTTACAATGCTACCATCGTTAAAAGCGAGATAGTCCACAAAGGCCTCGAATCCGGCTGGCAGCTCAACTATGCTTTCGAAATCGAGCTTCCTTCCGGGAAACGTCAATACAATACCAGCCAAACCTCAGGCAAAGGAGCCAACCCCGGAAAACCCGTCGAAGGTCAATTCGCCATAGGCAACACCCTGCCCGTCTACCTGAATCCCAACAACCTCGCCGAATTCCACCGCCCTAAACGCCAATGGGGATTGAGACTTATCGGCTACCTAGGTGGCGGTTTCTTTATACTAACCGGCCTTAGCGTACTATTTGGCAAACGAAACCCAAAAGAAGAGAAGGCTTAAGCAAAAGACCCCTAGATCCCCTCCATCCTGCGAGAGAATTGATTGCTGCGTCCATAGACCTCGACAACCAAAGCCTCATTTCTCACGACATGAGCCACGTCATCAGATCCGAGAACCCCAACATCGACTGTAAGCATCATCTTAATCCCCGAGCAGCAAATCTAGGAAAACGATCAAAGCAGGTGACTCACCAATATTGACCAACACTTGCAACGCTTTCACATCCCATTGATCAAATATCCGCTTGCCTTTCTCCAACACGTGTTAGCATTTCGCGAAATCGGCATATTCGGAAAACCACCAAAATGCGACTTTCCCCCAAAAAAATATCACTGCCTTTCCTGGCATTCAGTCTCACCCTAAGCCCCCTTTTCGCCCAAAAAGGAGATCGTAAGGACTCCGCCGACATGGTTCAGAGGGAGATCTGGAAGGAGTTCGAAGTCCCAGAAGCGCCCGTACTCTCTCCGGAAGAATCTCTCGCCACGATCAAAGTAGCCTCGGGATTCCGTCTAGAGCTCGTCGCCGCCGAACCTCTCATCAATGACCCAGTCGCTATCACATGGGATGCCGACGGACGCCTCTACGCCGTCGAAATGCGGGGATATATGCCTAACGTCGATGGCGTCGGCGAAGAAGAACCCGTCGGCCGCATCGTCGTTCTCGAGGACCTCGACCAAGACGGGCGAATGGACAAATCCACCGTCTTCCTCGACGGTCTGGTTCAACCGCGATCCGTCGCTATCGTTAAAGGCGGAGTCCTCGTGGCAGCCCCTCCTTCTCTCTACTTCTGCGAGGACCTCGACGGAGACCTCGTATCCGATCGTAAAACTAAAATCGCCGACTACGCTGCCCGCGGCTCCGTCGAACATATGGAAAACGCAATGCTCAGAGGCATGGATAACTGGCTATACAATGCCAAATCCTCTCGCCGCATGAAGTGGGACGGTCAAACCATCGTTTTTGAAGAAACCGAGTTCCGCGGCCAATGGGGCCTCAGCATGGACGACTACGGTCGACTCTTTTACACAACGAACAGCAACCCTCTCATCGCGGATTTTCAGCCCTACCAATACGCCAATCGCAATCCCGGCCACACCTCGGAAGCCGGACTCCAAATCTCAATCGCCTCCACGAGAGACTACTTCGCAAATCGGGTCACTCCGGGCATCAACCGAGCCTATCGAGAGGGACAACTTCGTCCTGACCACCGCATGAAGACCGTCACCGCGATCTCTGGTCCAGGCGTGTATCGAGGAAACAAATACCCACAAGAGTACTACGGCAACGTATTCTCCACCGAACCTTCCGGGAACGGCGTCATCCGCTTTCAGGTCGTCGAAGAAGGCTTCGGACTTAAAGCGCTCAAGAAAGTCGAAGACGATCCAGTCTGGGACAAAATCGAATTTATATCATCGACCGACGAGCGATTCCGCCCCGTCAACGCCGCCACTGGCCCCGACGGCTTTCTCTACATTGTAGATCTCTACCGCGGCATAATTCAGCACAAGGAATTCGTCACCACATTTCTCCGCAAGCAAATCATCGAACGCGGACTCGACAATCCAGTCGGTCTCGGCCGAATCTACCGCCTCGTCCACGAAGACTCCCCAGAGGACTACAAAACGCCTCAGCTCTCTCGCTTTACCGATCTCGAACTTGCCAACGCCCTCCAATCCGACAACGGCTGGATTCGCGACACAGCTCAAAGACTCCTCGTCGAACGAGACTCCATTAGCTCCGCGGCACTCGAAGCCCTAGGGCAACTCTCCAATTCCCAAGACGAGCTCGCCTCCATACACGCCCTCTGGGCACTTGAAGGTCGCGAGCAACTAAACGCAATCACCCTTGCAGCCGCCCTCCGGAATTCCAGCCCCTGGGTCCGTGTCCACGCGTTGCGAGCTGGCGAAAAAATCATCGGCAGGTCCGACGGCCCGACCGAGCTATTTAGAACCTATGAAAACTTGTTCGACGACAACGAATTCAGAGTCCGCCTTCAAGCCATTCAAAGCCTAAGCGCAGTAAAAGACACGGATTTCGTCATCTCCAAAATCAAGTCGGTCTTCCATCCCGACCTTCCAAATGAATACATGGAAGACGCGATCGTATCCAGTCTCTCAGGACGAGAGATATCATTTATCAAAGCAGCCTCTTCCGATCCCAACTGGATAGCGCTGAACGGAAGGCAAAACTACCTCGAGAAACTCGGCGCGGCGCTATTCGCCAAAGGGGACACCCCCGCTATCCTCAAATTGGCATCCAAAATCAAAAACGCGGAAACACCCAACTGGACTCACACCCATCTCATAAAAGGCTTGGGAGCTGGAGCATCCGCAGACGGCGCTCGCCCCATAAAGCTGCCCGAAGAGCCCAAAGCCTTCACCAAGTTCGCGTCATCCCAACCCTCGCAGGTCGCTGAAGTCCTCGATAAAGTTTTCCGGTGGCCTGGCAAAGCGAGCGACAGCATTCTCGACACCCTTTCGCCCAAGCAACTCGCCAGCATAGAAAGGGGAAAAAACATATATAACGCCACCTGCTTCGCCTGTCATCAGGCCGACGGCAACGGCATGGCCAATCTCGGCCCCCCTCTCAACAAGAGCGAATGGGTCACGGGCTACAAAGAACGCCTTGCGCTGATCGTCGCGCACGGCATCGCCGGCGAAATAGAAGTCAATGGTCAAGAATGGAACCTCGTCATGCCTGGCCACGGACATTTGCCGCAACTCCAAGGCGACGGTCTTGCGGACGTCCTCAGCTACATCCGCACCGCGTGGGCCAATCAAGCGGACCCCGTCTCGAAGAAAGACATACGCGACATCCTAGAAGCTCAAAAAGACCGCGCCCTCCCTTGGACGGTCACCGAACTCGAAAAGCTCAACTTCGCGAAGTAGGCCCTTATATCCACCAGTCACGCGGTTGAAAACGCTCCCCTCAAGCCCAATTCAAAGCCTATCCATCCGTTCTTTTTCCCAGCGCCCAATTGACAGCCCATCGCCAAGCCTCTAGCTAGCAATGCCATGTCAAAGAAGGCCGTATTGCTGGTTAACCTAGGATCGCCCGACTCTACCTCGGAAGCAGACGTTCGAAAGTACCTCGACGAGTTTCTTTCCGACGACCGGGTACTCGACTCGCCGAAGCTTATCCAACAATTTGTTCTAAAATGTTTCATTTTGCCCAGACGCCCCAAGCAATCCGCCGAAGCGTACAACAAAATTTGGACCGATGAGGGCTCGCCGCTCATAATCAGCACCCGCAACGTCCAAAAACTCCTCAAAGAGAAAGTGGATTTCCACATAGAAATCGCCATGCGCTATGGCACTCCCTCCATCGCCGGAGCGATCTCCAACCTCAAAAACAAAGGCATCGAGAAAGTTTTCGTTGTTCCCCTCTACCCCCATTACGCCATGTCCAGTTTCGAGACCGTGGTCGTAAAGGTCCAAGAGGAACTCGCCAAGCAAGCGCCTGAAATGGAGCACGAAACCATCCAGCCCTTCTACAAGGACGAAGACTATATCGAGGCCCTCTACGAAAGCGCCAAGCCGTATCTAGAAGATGGATTCGACAGACTCCTTTTCTCTTACCATGGAATTCCCGTTCGCCACCTAAGAAAGGCAGACTCTTCAAAAGCCCATTGCCAAAAGATCAAAGACTGCTGCACCGTCTGCAGCCCTGTTCAAAGCACCTGCTACAAAGCTCAATGTCTCGCGACGACCGAAGCCTTCGCTGCGCGCGCCGGGCTAACGAAAGATCAATACCAAGTTTCCTTTCAAAGCCGCCTCGGCCGCGAACCGTGGCTGGAACCCTACACTGACGAAACCCTCGAAAAACTCGGCGAAGCCGGTACCGGCAAACTCCTAGTGATGATGCCCGCCTTCGTTTCCGACTGCCTAGAGACCCTAGAAGAAATCGCCATGGAAGGCAAAGAAGAGTATCTTGAAGCAGGTGGTGAAGACTTCGTAGCTATTCCTTGCCTCAACGAACACCCAATGTGGATCGACTTCCTAGCCAACCGCTCCGAAGCCGCCCTAAAATAACCCAAAAAAATCTTCGATCTTCCATCCTCATCTTCATCTTCTATCCCACTTGAGATCTCAGCGTTGGAGGGATAATAGATAGAAGATGAGGATGGAAGATGGAAGAAGCGCTACACCTCCGCTCCGCGTCCAAAAATCACCCTCAGCGAATTTGGCCTGACCACAATATCCAAGCTTCCACTACATTCGTAGATTTCTCCGTCCGCGTGAAAGAAGCTCTTCTCCTTCAGCTTCAGTCGAAAGCGATCCGAGCAAAAGGCCTTCACCCGTTTCCCTTTATAGAGAGTTCTAGTAAAGAAGCGATACAGCAAGGTGAAGATCGCAGTGAAGCTCGGTTTCTTTATCGCGACCAAATTCAGCTTCCCATCCCTCACTGAAGCGTCAGGAGCCACGTAGGCATTACTCCCATACTGCGAAGAGTTGGCCACTGCGATAATGTAAGCCTCCAGCTCATGCTCCTCGCCATTTACCTCCAACTCGTATTCAGAAGGCTCATACGTCTTGATCGTATCCGTACCCACTTTCCAATACGAAGCGAATCCCCTAGCGTGCGTCTCATTAAAGCGCTTTCCAATCTCCGCATCGAAGCCAATCCCCATCACGTTGAAGAAGGCTACCCCATTCGCTTCTCCAGAGTCGATCGCCTGAGCCTCGCCCTCGAAGATGTTATCGAGCGCTTTCTCGAACCCCAAAGGAATCCCCAGGTGCCGCGCCAAACCATTACCCGATCCCATCGGTACCAAGCCAAACGGCACTCCACTCCCCACCATCGCCTTGGCCACCTCATTAATGGTACCGTCACCCCCAACGCTCACCACCCGGTCGGCTCCCTCATCCAACGCTTTCTTTGTTAACTTGGTAGCATGACCAGCGTATTCCGTTTCCCAAATCGATGCCTCGCGTTTCGTTTTCGACAAGTACATCTCAAGCATCTCTCGACGCTTTTCACCCTTCTGTTTTTTCCCCGAAATCGGATTGAGAATAAAATAGGTCTTCACAGTTGAAACAAAGCATTGCTAGCTAAACCTCGAATAGCCAAGGCTTAGCCAGCTTCTTCTTCAAATCGTAACATAGCCTGTCATTACCGAAGATATCAACCATCTGCGGAAGATACTGACTCTCGCATCGCATAAAGAGTGGTTCTGAAATCGTCGATTACCCGCTCCCAACTAATCCCTGCAGCAGTTTCTCGAGCTTTTGCCCTCATCTCCACTAGAGCCCCATTCCCCAAGTTCCAGGCTTCCTGAGCCTTATCGAAAAAGTCTCCCTGATCATTGAAGGCGGCCAGCAAACCGCTCACGCCACTCCTCACATACTCCCGCCCTGCTGCATAATCGTAGGTGACCACCGCCAATCCAGACGACATCGCCTCCGTTACAACATTGCCGAAAGTCTCGGTCACGCTCGGAAACAAAAACACGTCCCCACTGGCATAGTGCTTCGCCAAATCTTCTCCACGCTGCATACCCGCGAAAATGACATCTGGATACAAGGCCTTCAAACGCTTCGTCTCAGGTCCGTCACCGACAACCACCATTCGCGATCGCTCGTCCAAACCTCGCGCTGCTTCATAAGCTTCAACCGCTAACTGAATATTCTTCTCCGCTGCCACGCGTCCTACGAAAATGAATACGCGATCCTCTCTCTCGACGCCCCAAGAACTCCTCAATGCTTCACAACGCTTCTCGGGCGAAAACAGCTCCGTATCCACTCCTCGAGACAATACCCCAGTCCGTTCAAAACCATCTTTCTCCAACTCGTCCGCCATTTGACGCGTCGGAGCCAAGGTGCAGGCGAAGCGATTGTGAAACCACCTCAAATACCCCAGCATCGCAGACTTAAGAAATCCATAACGATAGTGATCTCCATACTGATGAAAATTCGTGTGGAACGTCGAGGTCACGCAAATTCCCAAGCACTTCGCCACCAGCAAAGCCGCCATGCCTAACGGTCCCTCAGTCGCTATGTGCACTACATCTGGCCTACATTGCTTCCACTTGGAATAGAGATTCCATATACACGGCTGCCCAAACCTCAGACCTGCATATCCAGGCAATGGATACCCAGGCAGAATGTACTCTTCGAAGGGCGAATCCGCATCCTCCAATAAGATCTCATCCCTCCGCTCGGGTCTTATAACGAGCAGCTCGCACTCTCTTGCGGCTAACCCTCGGACCAACCGCCCTAAGGTCATCGCCACTCCGTTGACTTCTGGAGGAAACGTTTCTGTTACAAGCGCGATTCTCATCTCTCTAAGAACTGCGCGTCTCGAAGCTACTGTGCCGCTGGGGTCGTCGCAGCGCCCTTCGGATCAGGGCCTAAAATCTTGAGCAACTCAATATCGAAGATCAACGTAGCGGAGGCCGGGATACCAGGAGGGGGACTTTCGCCGTATCCAAGTTTCGCTGGCACGTACAGTTTGATTTTGCCGCCTTCGCCAATCTGCGGCACCCCTTGGCTCCAGCCGTCGATCACCTGATTCAATCGAAACTCC
This sequence comes from Verrucomicrobiota bacterium, assembly GCA_039186805.1. Taxonomy (GTDB): domain Bacteria; phylum Verrucomicrobiota; class Verrucomicrobiia; order Opitutales; family Opitutaceae; genus JBCCZW01. The sequence goes on along the minus strand of JBCCZW010000008.1, from coordinate 10,663 downwards.
GCCGGACCGCCTTTGTCCTTAGAACTGTCGAAAACCTTCCCGTCAATAAACGTACCATGATAGTGAACCTGCACCCAGTCCGTCTGTTTCGGCTTAACTTCGCCGCCCTCTTCGATAATCTCGAAATGCAATCCCGACCCCAAAGACTGGATACCTTTCTTAGCGAAAAGCGAATCGAAGAAATCCAATTCCATGGCCGCATTTCGTTCACGCTGCTCCTCCAAGATCCGTTCTTCTCGAAGCGCAAAGTAAGTCTGCAACTGCGCCTGCAGGCCCTCTGCATCGGATATCAAAGGCGACTCGCGGTTCGCCTGCGTCGCCATCCCTCGAGCAATCGCCTCTAACTCCGCCTCGTTAAACTCATAGCCGCTCAAGTTGAACTGCTGCCCCAGAAGGTAGCCCCACATCTCCAAGATTTCGTCAGGAGTGTACTCTCTCGCCGACAGCGTCATGGTTTTCGAAAGTTGAGCGTGGGCGGAACAAACCGCTGCAAGCACTGCCAGAGTCGCGATGATCTTTTTCATAAAATGTTTTCCAGCAATAGGATGGAGTTTGCTACAATTTCAATAAAATCGAACTTAGAAGAACGAATTTAGTCTCCCAAGGGTTGAAACACCTACCAACTTAGATTGCATTGTAAATGACCAAGTTCCAGGAATCCCAAGCCATTGGCCGCTCTCTTGCTTAACATCGACTTATTGCCGCTGCACGGCATTTCTCAGTCTAACACCCATTTATCACTCATATGAACCAAGAATCCTTCTGGATTAGCGACGACGGCGTCATTACTTCCATCAAAGAACGAGAAGGCTCCCACACACTGGACGTTTTCATCACCTTCAAGCTCCGCTCTCCCGAAGAAGCTGAGTTCGCCAGAACGCGGCTCAAGCAAATCCAATTCACGGAGCGCTCCACGCTCGCCAGACTCGGTCTTGAAATCTATGCCCTCAAATCGCCCCGCATCAACAAAGACCGTCTCGTCCTCGCAGGAGAAGCCTTCCTCTACGACCGCACCTTTCCCTGCGCCCCTTTCTACCGCAAGCTTATCGAACCGGGCACCCGAGCGGGTAGACTCTTCTACGCTCCGGAAAGCCAGAAGCTCACATCCACCGAAATCTGGGAAGCGCTCGACGAAAATCGAATCAAGCTTCCCAACACCACCTCTATCGATCGCCACGGCAGCGTCTTCCTGACTCCCCACAAAGTTCGCTACACCATGCCGCAAAGCATGACCGAGATCGACCACATCCGCGCCATCAACGGCTACCACCCTCGAAGCTACCTCGATAAAGTCCAAGTGCGCGAAGACCTTGAGGTCGTAAGTATCCCTCCGCACTCAGGGCTCCTTACCAGCGTGTCCATGTATCTCAAGGAGCACTACGTCGTTCTCAATCGCGGCGAAGGCAACTTCGGCCTTCATTCCGGAGCTGTCCTCCTCGACCCGGTCAAAACTTTCGGTACCAATATCGTACTCGAAATCTACAATCGAAGCGATCAGCCGGTAATCAATCCCGTCGTATCCATTGAGGTCTTTAACGCGCCCCACTACGACAAGAACGCAAAAATGGAGCTGCGCGACCAGCGACTCGTGTTCTTCTCCAATCTCGATAAGCTGTATCGGAACCTCGACGACAAGCAGCAGCTCCACTCCAGTCGCCATCGCCCGGCGACAGACGTTTCTCTAGGCGGCAGCAGCGCTCGAGCCACCAACCAAAGCATCCTCATCAGCAGCGAAGCCAACATCCGCGACGAGATGATCCGCATCTCTCAAGATGGGCATTTCGGCTACCGCACGCTGAGCCAAGCTCTCCGCAAAGGCGAAAGTAATGCGGACACGCTCGTCATCGACTACTTTCCCACTTTGATGGAGCACATCGAGATCCTCGCTCGTATTCAAAAGCTTGATATCAAGAATATCGTCTTCCGCAAAGCCACCAAACTTCAGGACTTCTTTCTTCCCAACGAAGGACACGGCATGCTCGAAGCTTACGAGCAACTCGGAATCAAAGTCTACTGGTTCAACCACTACCTGAACGACCTTTATGTTCACGCCTACAAAAACGGGCACGGCTTCTTTATCAAAGAAGAAGACGTCCAACGCTTCCTCAGCTGCACCATCCTCGCATTCTACGGCTCCGCTCTGGAGATGAACCAAGAGCAAATCGACCTCATCACTAAGCTTGTCGTTAAGATGACCGACTTCTTCGGTCCGAACGTCGGCATCCTTACCGGAGGGGGAGACGGCGTCATGGGTCTCGCTAACGACGTCGCCCGCGCCAAGAATTGCCTCACGGGAGCCGCCTACCTCGAACTTGAAGCCCAGGTCCCCAAGGCAGGCGTCGACTTCTTTAATACCTTTCAAGAGGAAGCTCGTCACAACCGGCAAAAGTGGTTTCAAGTAGCCGATTTCTGTATCTTCAATATGGGCGGCGCAGGCACCATGGAAGAAATCGGCATCGAGCTCTGCAACCTCAAGCTCGGTATCCGTCCTCGCACCCCCTACGTTTTCTTCCACCCTACCTATTGGAAAAACCTTGAAGAGCAGCTCATCAATCTCGCGAAAGAACGCCGCATGCCCAATTGGATGACCGACTATCTTCTATTCACCGGCGAACCTGAAGAGATTATCGATTTCTACAAAAAGACGCTAAAGATTCTATAATGAGGCGTAAGGCCCCCGGCCTAGCATTTTAGAGAGGTACTCCAAGTTATGGAAATCGATCAAACCGCCGCTTTCATCTGTGGAGCTCTCGGGATCATACTCTCGACCTATACAATCGGAAAATACCTCCAAGCCAAAGCGTCCCTCAACTGGCCGAACACAGTCGGTAAGATCTTAAAGTCCGAGATAATCGAATCTACCAGCGGTACTAGAAGCTCGCGTAGAATATACAAAGCCAATGTAGATTATACATACTGCGTTAATGACGTGTTTTACGATAACAACGTCGTATCCGCTTTTCAATACAGCACCTCAATCCGAAATCAAGCAGCGCAAGTCGTAAGAAGATACCCCGCTGGCAAAGAAGTAGAAGTATACTACAAACCCGCCAAACCAGAAGTCGCCACGCTCGAAAAAGGAGTTCAGCGTCCCTTGGGGCTAGCCCTCTTGGCCTTTGTCTCCGTTTCCCTCATAAGCATCGGCCTAGTCGGCCTCTACAGGTTCCTCACAGTCTAGAGCCTCGCCCCGGTCATTCACTCCACCACCGCTCGGAACGGTATCCCTGGCAAACCCTCTTCATTCCTTAAATCGCACTCTGGATTATCTGCCCAAGCATACCTCACCATCCATGGCGTATCCACTCCTTCAGCGCTCACTAGAATCGAACTCCCATCCAAAATCTTCGCTTCCGCTACCTTAAAATGACCGTCCTTTCCAGCCAGCTGAAATCCCAGAATCTCGTCTCCGATCTTCCCTTCGAACCGTGACCCATAAGTCTCGAACCTGACATCCACTTTCGACTCCTTAAGAATCGCGCTCCTGTAACGAGGTCCCGAATACGGAAACTCTTCATCGAAACTCACACGCCTGGCCGCGAGCCAAAGACGCTCTCCCACATCCTTCTTGTTTCGCGGATGAATATCCAACGCATCGCCAATATCGATCAACACCGCCATTCCCGTCTGGGGCAGATCCAAAGCGGCAGCTTGCGCTTCTCGCAATTCCGCCCAATCGCTTTGCTGCTGATTCTCCTGACGCTCGAGAAAGCTCGCTAATTGGCAGAACAGAAACGGCATCTCTGCATCCCCTCTCCCCTTTCGCCACGAACGAATCAAGGATTTGAAGAGTGGATCGTACTCTTTGGCTCTTCCCGTATTGCTCTCGCCCTGATACCAAATCACCCCACGCGCTCGATACTGTTCAAGAGGCTCGATCATGGCATTGTACAAAAACCCAGGCGTCCAAAAGAGCTTCTCGACCTCAGGCACTTTCTCTTCAATCGAATTCGAAACCTGCCACTCGCCCCTCAAGCCAATCCATTGATCCCCCACCTCGATCCTCATGCTGCCCTCGGTCAGCGCCTGCACGACATTGTCCCAGTCATCGTAAGACCTTAGACAAAGGACGTTCGTCCCGTCCCTCAAGATGTCCTCTTCGATATCAAGGTCCAAAGAATCGGACTCCCAAGTCTTCTCGCCTATGTATTTCCCATTCAAATACGCTTTCGTAACCTTCCCAGGTTTGTCGATGATCAACCTTGCAGGGTCGTGATCGCTGTCCCAATCGAATTCCCTTCGCAACCAAACGACATCCGAAAAGGCCTCGTCCGTGGGAAACTCGACCCTACGCCAGCCAGCCTCCGGCAGTCCCTCAAATGCAACCCTCTTGGCATCTTCATCCTCGCTTGTGAGGATACGCCACTTTTCCGCTTCCCGACTCTCGACCTCTTTAACATAGGCTTCGCCAGCCCGATCCCCACTCATCACCCTTTCAGCTTCCCTCTCATAACCTGGCACGCTCGCCACCGTCTCTACAGGTATCCAAGCTTCCGCCGGCGAACCGCCCCAAGCGCACTCGATGATTCCAACAGGAACTCCCTTCTCCAAATAGTTTCGCTTCGCGAAAAACCATGCGACCGCAGAAAACTCAGGCACTGTATCCGGAGAAGCCCTACGCCAACCGTGAAGATTCGTCACATCCTCCTCCCTCTTCCAAGAATAGGTCCTCTCGACCTGAAAAAAACGGATCGCTGGAACATCCCCCGCGGCAGCTTCCTCTTTCCATCCCTCGACCTCCCACATCATCTTCCACTCCATGTTCGACTGACCGCTCGCTACCCACACATCGCCAAACTCGATCCCTTTTACTTCAAGGCGTTCCTCACCGCTCTCGACCTTGAGACTCACAGCATCTCCCGCCTCCCGAGCCTCCAAAGCAACTCTCCATTCACCATTCTGATCCACGGTCGCTTCCGAATTCTGATCCCCCAAACGAACCCTGACAGAACTGCCTGCAAGCCCCCACCCCCATATGGAAATAGGCGCTTCGCGCTGAAACACCATATGAGGTGAAAAGATCGACGGCAATCGCAGCGACCCCGCATTCAAAGTGAATATCGACATTAGAATTACGGCTAGGATTGCGATACGATGCATAAACGAGTTGCGGTCAATTAACTTTCGACGAATCACAGCCTTTCGAGCGAGCGATCTCAATTCCGATTTCGTTCATTCAATAGCCTGGAAAGTCGGAACTGCCTCAGTCTCTCAAACCCTGAGAAAATTTTTGCCTTTTCCTCTACGTCCCCCAAACCCGTTTAGAAGATGTCACAAAAAACTCCTCTCATAGCCCTCGTAGTCGGCTCAGGCGGCCGCGAACACACCTTAGCCAAGGCTTGCGTAAACAGCCCGATTGTCTCCAAAACCCTGGCCGCTCCCGGCAACCCGGGCATGGCGCCGGATATCGAACTACACGACATAGCCGCCGACGATATTCCCGGTCTCGTCGCCCTTGCCGAGGCTCAAAAAGTAGACTTCGTCATCGTCGGTCCCGAAGTGCCACTCGCTCTCGGCCTCGTCGACGCCCTTCAAGAAAAAGGCGTTCTCGCCTACGGCCCCAAAGCCGACGGCGGCAAACTCGAAGCCTCTAAGACCTACACCAAGGAGATCCTTTTCAAATACAACATCCCCACCGGAGCCGCTGCTCACTTCGATGAAGCTCCTGCCGCCATCGAGTATCTCGAAACCGCATCTTTCCCCATCGTCATCAAAGCGGACGGACTTGCCGCCGGCAAAGGAGTCGTCATCGCGGAATCATACGAAGAAGCGGTCTCCACCGTCAAAAACATGATCGAAGACAAAGCCTTCGGCGACAGCGGCTCGACCGTCCTCATCGAAGAATGCCTCTTCGGCGAAGAAACCTCCATTCACGTAATCGTATCCGGCAAAGACTACGTCATCCTCCCCACGAGCCAAGACCACAAGCAGGTCTACGAAGGCGACAAAGGACCCAACACCGGCGGCATGGGCGCCTATTCGCCCGCCGACCTCATCGACGACGCCCTCATGACTCGCATCGAAGAAGAAATTATTAAGCCTTCCGTCAACGGCATCGCTGCCGAAGGGATCGATTTCCGCGGCACGCTTTTCATTGGCCTCATGATCACAGCCAACGGACCCAAAGTTCTTGAGTACAACACTCGCTTTGGCGACCCCGAAACCCAAGTGCTTATCCCGCGCCTCGAAACCGATCCCGTCGAAATCATGCTTGCCGCCGCCAAGGGGGGGCTCAGCAGCATCGACGTGAAAGTGAAAGATGAATACGCCATGGTAGTCGTCCTTGCATCCGGAGGCTATCCCGGAAGCTATCCAAAAGGCAAAGTCATCACTTTGCCGAACGAGACCGGCGAAAACGAAACCATCTACCACGCGGGCACCAAATCCGACGGAGAAGGTAACATCGTAACCGCTGGCGGCCGCGTCCTGGGCGTCACCGCCCTCGGCAAAGACCTCCAAGAAGCCTCCCAAAGAGCCTACGCCCTCTGCGACAAAGTCAGCTTCGAAGGCATGTACCTCCGCCGCGACATCGGAGCCAAAGAGCTCAACCGCCAATAGGAAGTAGCGCCGGACTTAGGACCGACGCCCCCAAGCGGTCCGCAACCTCCGGCTGTTCCCCTCCATAGCCATGGCGCAGACGTGACGCGTTAACCTGACCTACCATCACGGAGCGGCGGCATTCTGCCGCCGACCCAAAGCCCCGCCGGAGGTCGGACTTCAGTCCGACCATCCCAAGCCCCAAAAACCCTAAACGTTCTTAAACAGAAAAAACTCGTACTTCTTCGCCTTCGCGAAGCTCTCCGCATCCAGTAGATCCATCTGATCCATCACTTTCTTGATCTTCTTGCGGAAGACCCACTTCACGAACTTCCAAGTACGCGGATTCCGATCCCGGAACTTTTCCGTCAAAATATCCGCTCCCAACAGAATCTTATCCGCCCAAAGTTTCGCGCAGTCCATCGTCTTCGCAGTCTCGGCGGTCACATCGCGACGCTTCTCAATCTCCATCCCCGACGCTTTTGCCGTATCCAGAAACTTATTATAATCGTGCCCGCTCTTGGACATCATACCCGCGTTCTGATCGACCACGAAGTAATCGATAATCATCAAACGCCCGTCATCCTTCAACGCTGACTTCGCCACCTCGAACACCTTTTCCATCGGGATATACTGGCAGGACTCGCTCATGATAATGCAGTCATACTTCTTCTCCAATTGAGCCTCCTCGAAGCGCGTAAAATGAAACGGAGCATCCACCTTCTCCGCAAACATCACCTTCTGATTTCGGTCCGGTGATAGCCCTTCGATGTCGTAGCCAAGATGCTTAAGTCGCATGCAAAGCTCACCCGAACCGCAGCCCACGTCCAAGACCGTCCTCGCGCCGTCAGGAATGCTCTCCACCAAATAAGTTTCATAGCGCTCCTGCGCTTCCTTAAGCTTATCCATGGTAAGCTCGTCATCCAGATTCCAAATACCGTAATGCAGCCGCTCAAGGCCCAGTACATCGCGATAAAATCGCAGCGCTCTATCGTTCTTAGGCTTCTTCGAATCGGCGGGAGTGGTCATGAAGTACGCAAGGAAAAACTGAGGTGAGGAGAAGGAGGCCACTAGGCCCCAAAAAGAAAGCTCCCCACTAGAAAGCCCCAACTCCCAAGCGCAACCATATTCAGGGGACAGGTGACAGGAGTCAGACCCCGCAAAAGTAGCATCGAGCGTGAACTCGATGACCCACCTGTCCCCTGTCGCCTGCCCAATGATCCCCTGAAAAGACAACCTCCCCGTTACCCTTCCCTAAACCATCTCTCCCCTCCTAAAACTTTTGCTGGAACTCCCACTCATTACTCTCCACATTCCCGAGCTTCCGTGCCTGAAGAGAGGCCGACCCACCAATTTCATCCGACAGTTCCTCAAATGGCTCTCACCGAATTCAAAAGCAAACTCATCGCTGACTGCGGCATCTCCATGGGCGATGAAGGCAAAGGCCGCCTCATCTCCGAAGTCATCGAAGAACTCCGCGATTCCACAGGGTTGGAGGCCCCCGTCGACGTCGTCATCAAAGTCAACGGCGGCGCCAACTCCGGCCATACCGCCGGCGGTCTCAAGCTCAACCTCCTCCCGGCTGGTGTCGTCGAAAGCTCGGTCAAACACCTCGCTATCGGTTCCGGCGTCGTTGCCGATCCACGCAAATTTCTCTGGGAAATGATCCCCGTGGACCACAAAGGCTACAACGTCGGCCCGCGCATCGCGATCGACGAGAAGACCATGGTCTCCGACATCACGCACCGCCTCCTCGATCTCGCCTGGGAATGGTACCGCATCAACATCCTAAATGATGAACCCCGCGGCTCCACCGGTCGGGGCATCACCCCTTCCTATTCCGACGAAGTGGGCCAATTCCAAATTTTCTACTACGACTTCCAAGGCGAACAACCTGCATTCGCCAATAAGCTAAAGCAAAAAGCCGACCGCGCCTGTCGCATCATTCAACACGTCTGCCAAGTCCCGGAAGACGTATGGAATTCTTTTTTTGAAACGCTCACTGCCGCCGAACTCCGCGCCAACGAAGAAGCCCTCGAAATGGGTCTCTTTGCTCCATCGGATTTCGATTTCGGCATCTTCAAAGGCCAAGAACCTTTTACCCTCAACACTGACAACCTGGTAGGCGTCTATTGGGCCGCAGGCCAAGAACTCGTCTCCCAAATCACCGATGTTCGCGAACTCGTTCGCAAAACCGTCAATGCAGGAAAATATGCTATCGGCGAATTCGGCCAAGCCTACTGGCTCGACAAACGCCAAGGCTTCTCTCCCAACGTCTCCGCTTCCCACACCTACGCTCCCGAATTCTTCAACTCCGCTTCCCTTCCCGTCCAACCTCTCCACGTTTTCGGCGTCGCCAAGGCTTACGATACCAAGGTCGGTACCCATACTTTCCTTACGCAAGTCGACGAGCCGCACCCACTCTTCGATCGTCTTAAAAAGCTCGAGTTCGGCACCTCCACCGGACGCCAGCGAATGGTCGGCTGGTACGATGCAGTCGAAAAAGCCGACACCCTCCGCTACGGCGGCTACGACGATCTCATGATCAACAAGATCGACGCCCTCAGCCATGGCGGGGACTGGGACGGCCACCTAAAAATCTGCGTCGCCTACCAAGACCCGGAAGGGAATCAGCTTTATCGCGTCCCAAGAAATGAAGCTTACCGCAAGACGCTCAAACCAGTTTACCAAGAATACGCCGGTTGGTCCGAAGACATCTCCAAGATAAGAAGCTTCCAAGACCTACCCGCCGAAGCCAAAGCCTACATCGCAGGAATGGTCAGAGCCATACTCGACTCCGCCTACCACGGCGAAGAAGGGCCCGAAGACCTTCCAAACCTCCGCTACATCGGAGTCGGTCCCATGCCAAGCCAAGTCATCGCCGACCTGCCGGTCACCCGTGATCTCCTCACCCACGACACCCCCATCGCCTAAAAACTCAGGCGAAACGCGGCATCCCGAAGCGCCCAAAAAACCCTTCAATCGGAGCGGCGGCATCCTGCCGCCGATCTAACACCCCTTATCAAGAGAGATCGCCCAAAGGAGGTTGGACTTCAGTCCTAACCACCCAATCCCCCATCCCCCGACACACGCCTCTGGATTTCTGAATAAAGCCGTCTCAACCTCTTCATCTCCACCCCCTTCTCTTCCCCTCTCCTCAAAGGCTCGCCCCAAATCGCTTCCACTTCCACTGGCCTGCCCTCTAGATAGTCAATCAAACTCGAAGGTCTATAAGCCCCCATGGGTCGAGTGACTGCCAGCTGTTTATCGACAAACGAAGGTTCGATCACCTTCCCATAAGCCGCTGCCGCCGCAATAATCTCTCGCATAAGAGCTTTCGCGTCTTCCAACAATTCCGGCGTATCTAAAATCACATCCGTCGTCACCCCGCCGGCCGCAATCGCCAAACCATTAAACGGCACATTCCAAACCAATTTCCGCCACTGCATCTCCAAGAGATCGTCCGTAACTCGAGGATTTGCCCCCGCCTCCTTCAACCACCGCTCCACCTCCTTCAGCCGATCATTCGCCACGCCTCCTAGCCGTCCCAAACCCATCGATCCCAATAAATAATTCTCAACTGTCCCAGGTCCTACCCTATTTACGCACACAAAACAAAGCCCGCCAAAAATCTCCGTTCCCGGAAACGCATCCGCCAAAAACGAGTCATTCCCCAGTCCATTCTGTAAAGTCAGAATCGCCGTACCTTCGCCCACCAGGGGCTTCAGCAAATCAGGCATCAACTCATTCGCCGTCGCCTTGATCGCCACGATCGCTAAATCGCAAACCCCAATCCCTTCAGCGCTCCGATATACCTTCGGGTCCTCGATTACGAAATCCCCGTCCGCAGCCTTTACCGAAATCCCCCGCTTCACAACCGCCTCAAAGTCGCTCCGCAACAAGAAGCGCACATCGCCTCCCGCTTTATGAAGCCGAGCTCCATAATAGAGCCCAATAGCCCCTGATCCGATAACTCCAATTTTCATTTTCCTCATCAATTCGACTCGCTACCCTGATGTCTACCATTGGCATTTAGGGAGATACCCCCAAAAGCGATCTCAGAGCTGATTTCGAGATTTATTCACCATACATTTTTTGTGCTATGGGGAGACGCATCGCTCCTCTTTTT
>JBCCZW010000007.1:0-19858 GCA_039186805.1 Verrucomicrobiota bacterium | reverse complement strand
GGCCGAAGCCGCCAACAATGCAAATGCCGGTGGGGCCTTGGTTCCGTTGATTACTATTGGAATTCCGGGCGCGCCCGTGGATGCGATTCTGTTAGGGGCGATGATGATTCATAACATCACGCCTGGTCCGCAACTTTTCGCAAAGCACGGAGACATGGTATGGGCTTTGATGGGCGGGTATTTGATCGCGAATATTATTATGTTTTTGATAATGGTGTTTTCGACCAAGCATATCGCGAAGATTATCAAGGTGAATCGGGCTTATTTGATTCCGGTAGTATTCGTCTTTTGCTTTTTGGGAACGTATTCGGAAAGCAACAACATCTTCGATGTCTGGGTGATGCTTTGTTTTGGAGTTTTCGGCTTTTTCTTGGATCGGGCGAAGTTTCCGCTTGGTCCTTTGGTGATTGGATTCGTTTTGGGGGATGACTTGGAAAAGTATTTGCGACAGGGCTTGCAGCAGTCGAGCGGCTCGTTCGAGCCAATGCTAACTCAACCGATTTCTCTTGGCTTTACTCTGGTGACCGTGGCGTTTTTGGCGTTTTCGATTTATGCGGAGGTGAAGCGGAGAAAGAAGGAGAAAGTCTAGGGGGAGTTTGTGATGGTGGGCTCTGGAGTTTTTTGGTCCGCAGATTTTTGAATTCGAATATTCGGGCAATGCCTCATATCGTTGGGAAGCGTCTGTTGACGCTTGGGGGGATTGCGTGTTGGTTCTGTGGAGGAGTGGGCCGCTCTTCCCTACCAGAATTGCTAGGCAGTGATCGGTTTTTTGGATACGGCGGTGAGGGCTTGGAACAGTAGGTAGCCGATGGGACCTAGAAGAAAGGTGAAGATGAGTATGGGGACGAGTAGCCAGTGGGGTATGGCCCGCTTTTTGGCTTGCTCCAGGATCCAGCATCCGACGAAGAAGTCGAAGGCGAGGTAGTGGACCCATCCGGCGAGGAGAGCCCAGTCGTCGCTGAATAGGTTGGCGACATCGCTGAGCGAGCTGAATCCTCCTTGGAGAGGATAGGCTGTGATTACGCTTAAGAGATAGATAAGCGAAAGGGTAGCGGGTATCAGCAATTTGACCACAGCGAACGTTTTAGGCGTCCAGCGGGCCGCGGCTAAGAGGTAGAGCCAAGAGGGGAGGGCGATGTTGCTTGCGATTGAAAAGACTTGTTCGGGAGTCATTTTTTGGAGCGCCAGCCGTTCTTGAAATAGGACTGGGCGGTTTTAAAGATTTGCGAGTGACTGAGCTCTTCGAAGGGGCTTCCGGCAAGGACACCGTCGATGGCGAGCATTGAAACGCCGTGGACGAGGGACCATGCGGAGAGAGCTAGCATGTGGCATTGAGTATCTTCTATATGGTTATTCTGGATACCGTTCTCGATGGTCTCTACGAGGCGGAGGAAGGCTTCCCGGCTGCGTTCTTTTGCGTCGTGATCGGCTTCGGTTTCGCGCATTATGTTCTGGGTAAACATGAGGCGGTAGAGCTCCGGGTTCTCGATCGCGAAGCTCAGATAGGCGGCGCCTGATGCGTCGATATCGCCAGGGCGGTTTTCTTTGGAATCGCGGAGTCGCGATTCGAGTTCCGTGAATCCGTGTTCGGATATGGCAATGAGAAGCGCATGTTTGTCGGTGAAATGACGGTAGGGGGCGGCTGGGCTTACGGAAGCTTCCCGAGCGACGCGGCGAAGAGAGAGGGCGTTGAGACCCTCCTGTTGAAGGACTTGGAGTCCCGCTTCGGTGAGGGCTTTCTTGAGATCACCGTGGTGGTAAGTCGCTTTTTCGGAAGTGGTCATGAAGTTCTTTAAGGACTAGCGCGCTGAGATCTGCGAGACCTCGTCGACTTTTGCGTTACTTCTCGAAGAGAGGATTCGTTTGAGATGAGCAATGAGCGCGTAGAAGAATGGCATTCCGAAGGCGCATAGACTCAGGACTAGCGCGATGCTTGTTGGCGTATCGAGATTTTGGATAGATTTTCCGAGGTAGGCCTGGACTTGCGCGATTAGGGAGACGCCTAGAAAACCAGTCGCGGAGGTCCATACCCAAAATCTCTGCCGATTGGCTGGGATAGCTAGCGGCGCGATGAGAAGACCTAAGAGAGGGATCGCTTGGATCGAGTGGAGCGTGATGGCGTGAGGGAGCTTTAAGTTGCCGGCTTCTCCATAGGTGGTAGAGGCGGCGATATTTTCTATTACGAATTCGCCGTTTTGAACGACCTGGCTCAAGCCATGCGATACGATAAGTTGGCCCGAAACCTGGCTAAAGAAGAATAGTATTAGACTGCTGCGAATGGCGGAGGCCATTGCAGGGGAGGCGTTCAATTTTCCGAAGGCTAGAACTGCTTGAGCGGTAGCGACAATGGCGAAGACGAGAATGAAAAAACCCATTGTCGACCAGAGGGCGGCATCGAAAGGGGTGCTCATGTTGAAGTGGGAGGGCACGCCGCGGAAGCGTTGCAGATCGATGATGATGATCTCGATGAAGAGCGCCGCGCTCATTGTATATAGTATTGTGGAATGGAGTTTTGGCAGGGTTTGAAAGTATCGGAACAACCAGGCCATCGTGATCAGCGTTAAGCCCGTTGATATCCCGAAGATGGTGGTTTTGCGTAAGCCGGCGGGTCCCGACCAGGAGGCGTTTTCTATGAATGGAAACGCGGCTAAGTGCGCGATTCCGCTCAGTAGCGCCAGTATACCGACGCTGTAGGCGACTTGGCGACTGAACGGAGCCTCAGCCCATTCGGCTTGGATTGGATTTCGTTTCATGTAAGCAGTGATTACATAGAAGTAAGCAGTGTCAACTTATAATTATTCGATGATTTGAGATGCGAAATCAACCGGACTGACCTTGGGACTGGTTGTTATCCCTGTTTGGCGTGAGGAGTCCCCCTGACCGGACGAGGATTAGGTTGCTTTGATTGGGGATTAAGCTTAAGTTAAGGTTCCCTTCTGTTCCTACTGTCATGAAAAAGTCGTTTTCGTTACCCGCGGCGATCCGCGCTTCGATTTGCGGAGCGTGTATCCTTTTTAATGCTGATTCTGTTTTTGCCAATGAGTCGCTGTCGACTGACCAGACCCCTGATGGTGAGCGACTTCGCGTATCGTGGGAGGATTTGGGTGAGGACTACGGTTATCGTGTGGAGCGAAGCGCGAGTCTACAGCCAGAGAGCTGGGTTGAGGTGGAGGGAGAGTGGCCGAGTTTGGATCTGGAGTGGACAAGCGAGAGTCTGTTTTCGGACTCGCAGTTTTATTTGAGGGTGATTGGGGGCTTGCTGAATCCGCCTTATCTGTCGCCGTCGGAGTTGGCGGATGCGGATGAGGATGGTTTGAGCGACTTTGCGGAGTCGGAATTGGGAACGGACCCGGCAGATCCGGATTCGGATGACGATGGATTGAACGATGGGTATGAAGTGTTTTTGTCGCAGAATCCTGAATACAGCGATATTGGTTTCGATCCTTTGAATCCGGATACGGATGGGGATCAGGTTTTGGATTTTATTGCGTTGGCGTTTTTCCTATCTGATGAAGGACCCTTTACAAGCGATCCTCCGGACTTGGATACGGATGGCGACGGGTTGACGGACAATTTAGAGAGAGTGATCGAGACGGATCCTAATGATGCGGATACGGATGGGGATGGGGTTTCGGATAAGGATGAGCGCGAGGCGGGAGCGAGTCCGGTAGCGGCAGCAGATGTGGGGGATCCTGCGTTCTATGCAATGTATGGATTGCCGGAGGAATTTCACTATCTGACGGATCCCTTCTTGATGGGGGCGGATTACGATTATCTGGGAGAGCTTATTGGATCCTTGCCTCCGACGCCCTCGGTATCCAGCGACAGGGCACTCCCTTTTTCGGATGATATTCCCGCAGGCTCTTCGAATGCTCCCGTCGGAAGTGGAGAAGGCGGACGGGATATCTATATCGCTTATGTGGTGGAGCTGAAGAATAATCAGGGAAGCGCTGCTCGCGTTCCGACAAGTGTGTGCGCGACGGGATTCTTGCGCATCAAGGAGGGAGTTACGATCCGTATGGAAGAGGTCACAATGGAGGATGGCAGCAAGAAGAATATGTGGTGCTTGAAGCCATGGGATGAGTTGACGCCGCAGATTATCAACCAATGCTGCGTGCAGCAGGACCAGATCTTGATCGATCCGGATTCTTTGATTGGGGAGCTGTACGAGCTTTTTGAAAATGATATCGAAGGGTTGCGAATCGTGGCGAACTACGTTTTGAGGAATGGTCTTTTGGCTATCAATGAACAGGATAGGGAGCGTTTCTTTGAAACTAGGAATAAGCTGATCAGATGTTGCGGATATACGAAAACTGAGGCTTCTGCTATCTCGATGGCCATCATGTTGTTCGTCAATGTGGATGATGTTTCGTTCGAATTTTTGCTGGGCGCGCTGCCGTTTAAGCTGGGAGATGTGATTCAAGGAGTGGATCGTTTGATCCTGGAAGGGGCAATCTCGCGTTATGCGGGCGGCTTGATCGACGATAAGGAAATCACAGATATGATTTGCGATATTATTTTGTGGTATCGTTGTCGTGAATACATCCGGAATAATCCTACGCCAGGCTGTACGGCTTTTGATGATTTAGAATTGCTGCGGGCGGCGACAGAGGGGCGACCGCTTTTTGGAGGCGAGGGGCGACCGGCAGATGACGATGACGGCAACCCTGAATTTGAGAATACGGGTGGAAGCGTACCGGTTGATTACGGGGATGGCGATGACCCTGAGAATAATCCAAAAGGCAACAAACCTCCTCCGGGTGGGGCTCAGAATGCGGCGGATGGGAAGAAGGTCGGTGATGATGTTGGTAAGATCGGCGATGGTAATGACGGCAAAGCCGGTGACGGCATCAATGGCGGGAACAGAGGAGATAAGGGGGGACCGAAGGGAGGTAAGCCGGGCGGACCTGTTCCGGTTCCTTCGATCCCGCCGGATGATCCACCTCCACCGGAGGGTTGGTCTTTCGAGTTTGGCGATGCCCCGGATTCGGAGGCGGACCCTGAAAAGAAGTTGTTGGCGGCGTATCCAGCTCCCAATGACGCTGTTGAAGGGAAGTTCCCGACTGTAAGGGCGACTGAGAACTCGCGTTATTCTTTGCCAGGTGGGCATATCCTATATCCGGGCTACGCTTGGCTGGGCAGGCGTTACTCGATGGAGGGAGACGCGATCTCTGCGGATCAGGATATCGAGACGAATTTGGACTATACGAAGAAATTTTCGAATCGGGATTATTTTGATGACGGGCTGGTGCTGCCGGCGAATATTAATCCCTGTGGAATGACGGGCTTGCAAGTAGTCGTGAGCACGTATTCTGGATACGAAGAGACCACGACGATGTATATAAATGTCTTGATCGACTTCAATCGCGACGGCGAGTGGAGGGGTGGGATTGATGGCGCTGCCGAGTGGGCGGTGGTGAATCACGAGTTTACCATCGTGCCAGGTCAGGAGCAGGTGATTGTATTGCCGCCTTTCCAAACGGCCTGCGATCCGAAGCCGGCTTGGATGCGGATTTTATTGAGCGACATTAAAGCGCCGGAGGACTTCTTTATTTCCGAAGAAGGCTGGGACGGCAGCGGCAATTTCAACTTTGGCGAGGTTGAGGATTACTTTTTGGAGTAGCTTGGTTGGAGCTTTGCGCGGGGGTGGATCTCTCTCGAGATCCGCTACGGGGTGTGGTTCTTCTTGAGGCTTCGCTTTGAGGAATGAGAGCGGTTGATCGGAGTGTGATTTTACCTTAGCAGCGAGAACTCAGTAGCGTTTGGGGATGTCGTCTACAGCATGTAAAGGCCCGCGTCGGCTCTGGCGGGACTTTTGATATCGCGTCGTTAAAGAGTGGATACGAATCAGTTGGCGGCGGCCGTGAATCTTTCTCAAGCTGAAGCGAGGGCAGCCGGAACGAGGGCTTTGGACAAGTTGGCAGGCGTTAATACGGGGACCCCGCGATTTCGACCGGATGCAAATGTGGATCTCGGCTTCTTGAGGTTGAGGGATGGGCGTTTCTTGGAGTAGAGGGATTTAGCGGTGATGCGCCTTGGGAGCTTGGGGTTCGTTGTGTTTTTCTCTCTGATTTGTGATTAGGAGGTAGAGGGATAGAAGATGAGGATGGAAGATAGAAGATTGCTTCTTGAGTGGCTTGCGTTCGACTTTTTTCCAACTAAATAGACGGAACGGTTTCTGGGTGGCGTTGTTTGGAGGATAGGATTCAAATTGGCACCCTGTGGCGGAAGATAATTGGCTAGATCTTTATCGGAAGACGAGTTCGCGATTGCTGCTTTTTGCGAGGCAGTATGTGTCGGGCTTGCAGGATGCCGAGGATGTGCTGCAGGAGGCGTTCGTGAAATTTTGGAAGAATAGAGAGGAGGGGCTAGATGAGGAACGGCAGGTCGCTCGGCTATACGGATGCGTGCGATGGGTGGCCTTGGATTGGTTGAGGAGAAATGGGAGACGCGTGAAGCGGGAAGATGCGGCTTCGAATGATGCGTCGCTTAGGGAGGGGGACACTCTCTTTGAGTGTCCGGTGGATGAGGAAGAACGAGTCAAAGCGATGCAGGATGCGCTCTTGCAGTTGCCGGAAGCTCAGAGGGAAGTGGTCGCACTAAAGGTTTGGAGTGGACTCACTTTCGATGCGATTGGAGAGGCTTTGGATATTTCGCCGAATACGGCGGCTTCTCGGTACAGGTATGCTTTGGCTGCCTTGAGGACGAACATGAACTTGTGTAGTTATGCGAGAAATGGATGAAGAATTAGAGAAGAGCTTGGCGGATTTAAAGCCGAGAGAGCCAAGCCTAGATTTGGAAGCGAGTATCGCGGCTGAATTGAGGAGCGTTGAAGAGGGAGGGACTCGCAGCCGTATTGGGAAAATCGTTACGTTTATCGCTTTGGCGGCTGCGGCATGTATTGCGTTGGTCGTAATGCTGGACGGAGGTAAGGCAGAGGACTCGGCTGAGGAATTTATCGCGGTGAAGGAAGCCGTTGAATCTGAATTTGCGGGACCCCGTTTATTGACGGACGAGATCGTGAGTGGGTTTGAACCGATCGAACGGATTACAGAAGTATTGGCGGCGGAGCGGAGTCCCGTTTTCTATTTGGAGAATGGAGAACCCGCTCAGAGCGTTTATGTGAAGTATTTGGATACGATAGTGATGGGTAATGAGAAATTGGATGCGTCCTTCATCATTGCCCAACCCCGGGAGGAATATCGTGTGGTGCCTGTGGCTTCATATTAGTTGATTTCGAATAGGAGACGGAAGAATGAAAAAAGTAGTGATTTATGCGATTGGGTTGATTTGGACTGGCGGTTTCGTGGCGGGCAATGGCGAGGAAATCGAAGAATCGGGGAACGCCCCAGATATGCAGACTTATTTAGGAGTGCAGGTGACGCCTATCCAACCAGAGACGGCGAGTCAGCTGGATTTGGATCCTGAGATGGGGGTTGTGGTGAATTTTGTCGAGGAGAACAGTCCCGCGGAAGAGGCTGGGCTCGAGCAGTACGACGTGTTGCTGAAGCTGGATGATCAGCTGTTGATTGGAACGCGTCAGATTGGAGTCCTCGTCAGATCGAAGGCTGCCGGGGATAGCGTGGAGCTCACTTATATTCGTAAGGGGAAAAAGGATACGCTAGATTTAGTCTTAGGGGAGAGAGAGGCACTGCACGGCGGTTTGTTTGCTCAGCCGGTGGGGACCTTCGTTGGAAGCGATTACGGCACAGCGACAATCCAGAGTTCTCCCTCGTTTGATTTTGCATTCGAGGGGCTTGCGATTGATCGAGAGGAGCTTGAGAAGAAGATGGAAATCATCAAGGAAAACCTAAAGGCAGCGAAGACGCATCCAAATTTTAAGGACATGCCTCCGATAGACATCCGCAAAGGGGATGCCATGATGCTTTGGCGAGATGATTCTGCGAAGATCGATATCGAGCTGAAAGACGGGGAGCGACACGTGAGAATTCTCGATAAAGACGGAAATGTGATCTTCAGCGGGCCGATGAACTCGGAGGAGGATGTGAAGAAGGTTCCCGAGCAATTTCATATGAATCTGAAGGCTATAGAGAAAATGGGTAGCATGCGCGGGCGCGGAGTTTAGAAGAATTCGATTAAACGAAAAAGGCTTCCGAACCCCTTGATGTCGAAGGGTTCGGAAGCCTTTGTTGATCAGCGCTAGACGATCGTTTAGGGCTGAAGAATGTAATAGTATCTTGAACTACTGATCTTTACAAAGCTGCCTGTGCTCAAGTTTCCGTCGTCAAGGACTTCATCAACTTTTAGAAAATCCTCGTCTTCCACCGAAGGGTTAACAACCCCAACTGCAGATGTATAACCTCCCTCGTCCTCAAATTCGAAATCCCAGAGCCCTCCGAGAGGAGTGTCGTCTTCGAATACTTGGACCGTGAGGTAGCCGTCGAGTTCGTTGGGGAAAACGCCTGACGAACTGTCGGGCGGATATTCTCCGGATTCGAGGATATAGTTTTGAGCGGCAGTTGCTAAGGCGCGGATGTCGTTTGCGAATGTAGTCGCACGAGACGTTTGTCGCATCTTAGCGAAAGCAGGCACTGCCAGGGCTGCTAGTAGACCAATGATCAAGACGACTATCATTATCTCAACGAGTGTAAACCCGCTTCGCTTTGATGTGTTCGTCTGAAAGTTCATTAGAGATGTTAGTTATAATGGAATATAATGGATATAGAATTTATACCGGCATTATCGCACAGCGAGTGAAACCTAGTCTATGGAGTGAGAGAGGATAGTTGTGAAAAGAGGGTAAATTTGGATACATTGCTGAGGAGCTTGGAGAAAAGCGCTTATTCAACTGTGAGGGATTGCGCGTATTGGTTGAGTGGATGCGCTGGTGTGAGGGGTCAGTGTGACTGTCTAGCGCGGCGTGCAGGCGGAAGGGAACGCTTGCTTCTGATCAGACGCGTAGGGGCGACGGGGTACGAGCGACTCTGTCTACGCTTGCTGAGCCTCGCCGAGAGAGGCTGGTTGTACTACGTTTTTAGGGTTGCAGTCTGGACATTGGCGTGTGGCTGCGTTTTACTGAGAAAGCTCTTCTTTGAGGGATTCTAGTTCCTCCCAACGCGCGTAGACGCTTTCCAGTTCAGCTTCTATTGCGGCAAGTTCGGATTGGAGGCCTGAGATGGAGTCGGGAGCATCGATGTAGGTTTTGGGGTTCGCCAGCTTTTCGGAGAGAGCTTCTTTTTTTGTATCTAAGTCCTCGATACGCTGAGGAAGTTCGTCGAGTTCGCGCTGTTGGCGGTTAGTAAATTTAAGGGTCTTTTGCTTCCAGGTGTTGCGGGAGGGTTTCTTTTCGGTGGGAACCGGATCTACCGTTTGTTGGGAGCGCTTGGCGATCCAGTCGTCGTAGCTGCCGGGATGCTCTTCGACGCGGCCTTCGCCGTCGAGGGCGATTATGCTGGTGACGGTGTTGTTCAGAAATTCGCGATCGTGGGAAACGAGGAGGAGGGTGCCTTGGAAATCGAGGATTAGCTCCTCGAGGAGTTCAAGGGTTTCGGCATCGAGGTCGTTGGTGGGTTCGTCGAGGACGAAGAGGTTGGCGGGCTGGGTGAAGAGTTTGGCAAGGAGAAGACGGTTTCTCTCTCCTCCGGAGAGGGTTTTGGTGGAGGAGCGGGCTCGTTCCAGCGTGAAGAGGAAGTCTTGAAGGTAAGTCATGACGTGGCGTTTTTGACCGTCGAAGACCACCGTTTCATTTCCGTCGGCGACGTTGTCGAAGACGCTGAGAGTCTCGTCGAGCTGGTCGCGGAGTTGATCGAAGTAGGCGATTTCGAGTTTGGTGCCGTGTTCGACTTCGCCGGCGGCGGCGGGGAGTTCATCAAGGAGGAGCTTTAGGAGGGTGGTCTTGCCGCTGCCGTTGGGACCTATGATGCCGATGCGGTCGCCTCGCATGATCTGGAGGTCGAAGGGCTTGAGGATCTCCTTTCCGGAACGGACGGCGGAGGCTTGGGTGGCAGTGATGACTTTGCGGCCGGAGATATTGGCGTTTTGGAGGGAGAAGGAGGATTGGCCGTCGCGTTTCCGCCATGAGGCGTGTTCTTCGCGCATCTGCTTGAGAGCTTTGACGCGGCCCTCGTTGCGGGTGCGGCGAGCTTTGATGCCTTTGCGGAGCCAGGCTTCTTCTTGGGAGAGTTTCTTTTCGAAGGCGGCTTGGTTTTTGGCTTCGGCTTCGAGGAGCTCTTCTTTGCGGATGAGGAAGGTGTCGTAGTCGCAGCGGAAGGAGTTGGCTTGGCCGAGCTCGACTTCGATGATGCGGGTGGCGAGCTTGCGGAGGAAGGAGCGGTCGTGAGTGACGAAGACGAGTGAAATTTTAGAGCGGAGGAGGAAGTTCTCGAGCCAGAGGATGGAGTCGATATCCATATGGTTAGTGGGCTCGTCGAGGACGAGGATGGCGGGGTCGCATACGAGCGCTTTGGCGAGGAGGACGCGACGCTTCATACCGCCGGAGAGCTTGGAGAAATCGGTGTCGAGCGCGATGGCTAGTTGTTCGGCGGTTTTCTCAATCTTTTGCTCCATCTGCCATTGCCTCTCGGGATCGAGCGTGATGGAAGCGTCGCCTTGGCGGTGGGCGATGAGTTGTGATCCGTCAGAGTCGAAGCCAGTGGCGATGATGTCGTGGTTGGAGCCGGAAAGGTTATCGGGGATGGTTTGCGGGAGGGAAGTGGCTTTTCCTCCTGCGGGGAAGGTGACGGCGCCGGAGTTGGGGCCGTATTCGCCGGAAATGATTTTTAGGAGGGTGGACTTTCCCGCGCCGTTGCGGCCGAGCAGACAGACGCGTTCGCCCGCGTCGATGTGGAGGTTGACGTTTTCCAGGACAGGCGGGCCGCTGAAGCTGATGGTGATGTCTGTGAGGGAGAGAACAGGCATGGTGGGAATGTGGAATTTTGAATGTGAAATGATGAATTGGTTGGGGTGTCGAGGGTTTGTTTTTGTCGGTGCGGGGATGGAGGCGCGGGCCGCTCCTCCCTACCTTATTCTGCGAAGCTCTTTTTCCTTTAAAAGGCGGAGGGAAGGCTTCAGGTGTAGGGTCTCCTTATGTCTGACGTTTTCGCTCCTCTTAACCTCGCTGAAATGTATAAGAACTCTGCCGCGCAATTCGGCGATTTGCCGGCGTTTGCGACGCGGGTGAAGAAAGAGGAGTATGAACCGGTCAGCTATGCGGATCTGTATGAGTTTGGGCTTTGCTTGGGGACGGCTTTAATTGAGTTGGGCGTTGAGGCTCGAGATCATGTGGGATTGATTTCGGATAATCGGGTCGAGTGGAACATTGTGGACTATGGGACGCTCATGATCGGAGCCGCGGATGTGCCTCGAGGGACGGATGTCACGAATCAGGAAATCGGATACATCGTCAACCACTCGGATGCTGAGATCGTATTCGTGGAGAACTTACGATTACTCAATCGAGTGATTCCTTTGTTGCCTTCGATGGATAAGGTGCGGCATTTGGTTTTGATGGATAAGAAGGCGAAGTGTCCGGAAGGAGTTTTGCGGCTTTATGATTTGGTGGATAAAGGGAAGGCATTGAGGGAGCAGGGAAATCGGAAGGTAGAGGATCGGATGAAGGGGATTCGTTCTGATGACTTGTTTACCTTGATTTACACCTCGGGTACGACGGGGACCCCCAAGGGCGTACAGCTGACGCATGCGAACATGATTTCTCAGGTGCGGAATCTGCCGTTCAATTTGGAGCCGGACGATCGGTTGCTTTCGATTTTGCCTGTGTGGCATAGTTACGAGCGCGTGTTTCAGATGATCGCCTTGGCTCGCGGTTGCTGTACTTACTTTACGAGTATTCGAACGATCAAGAATGATCTGGAAGTGGTAAAGCCGACGGTGATGGCCTCGGCGCCTCGCTTATGGGAAAATCTCTATATCGGGATCATGAAAAACGTGAAGACGGCTCACTGGATTCGCAGGGGACTTTTTCATACGGCCTATTTCTGTTCTCGGATGGTGAAGGGCTCGACCTTCTTTTTGAGGGGGATGCAGATGGATTTGAAAGGAAGGAGCGCGGCGCAGTCTTTAGGGATGGGAGCTTGGGCCTGCTTTAAGATACTGTTTTTCGGCCCGCTTTATGTGGCCTTGAATGCGACTGTATTGGAAAAGCTGAGACTGGTTGTAGGGGGGAGCTTTAAGGGTACGGTCTCGGGAGGCGGCGCTTTGCAGCCGCATGTGGATGAGTTCTTCAATTATATTGGGATCCCGGTTAAGGAGGGCTATGGCTTGACGGAGACGTCGCCTGTGCTGGCGGTTAGGAATTTAGACCAGTTGGTGATAGGTACGGTAGGGCCTCTTTATCGAGAGACTGAGCTTCGGATTTTGGATTTGAATACGGGGGATATTCTGTATCCGAATTCTAAGTATAAGGGGGATGGTCGCGGTCTGAAGGGCGAGATCCATGTCAAGGGCCCGCAAGTGATGAGAGGCTATTATAAGAATCCTGAGGCTACGGCTAAGGTGCTTAAGGAGGGTTGGTTCAATACGGGCGACATCGGGACTTACACTTTCAACGATTGCTTGAAGATCTTGGGCCGCTCGAAGGATACGATTGTGTTGCTTAATGGAGAGAATATTGAGCCGATTCCGATTGAGGCTAAGTTTTGCGAGTCGGCCTTGGTGGATCAGTGCATGGTGGTGGGGCAGGATAAGAAGCATTTGGCGGCCTTGGTTACGCCTTCGCTGGAAGCTTGGAATGAACGTGGAGTGAATGCAGAGACAGTCGCAGAGCTTTCGCAAAAGGATGAGGTGCGAGTAGAGATTATGGCTGAGGCAAAGCGGCTTATTTCAGGAGAGAATGGGTTTAAGACATTCGAGCATGTGCATGATGTCCGTTTATTGCCGAAGGCTTTCGAGGTAGGAGATGAGATGACGAATACCTTTAAGATTAAGCGCCACGTGGTGGATGAGCGCTATGGGGATTTGATTGAGGAGATGTATAGGGATTAGGTTTGGTTTTTCGGTCCGCTGATTTTCGCTGATGAATGCGTTGTGGGGGCAGTTGGGCTTTGAGGGGTCGGACTGAAGTCCGACCTCCGGGGATGACGGGCTTGGTTCAATGCGACTGGGGCTTCGCTCTCGGTTAGGCGGAGTGGACGGATCGAACTCCACCTTGAGCGTCGGCATGAAAAAGGACGACCTGCTCATAGGTCGTCCTTGGAAATTGGATATGTTTTTTTTGGCTATCTTTTGAGCTCTAGCTTGTTGTGGCGGACGAGGTAAAGAGCGGCGCAGTTGAGGATGAGGTAGATGGCTATCGCTTGGACGGTGTCTCTGCCCTCGGCTCCTCGAAGCATTTGGCCGAAGGCCAGGCTGACGTAGGTCAGAGCGAAAAGGGCAAGGGTGTATTTGGTTTTGACGCCGAGGAAAAGGAGCACGCTGATGATGACTTGAACGTAGGCAATTAGGTGAGCGTAGGGCGCTACGAGGAAGCCGGGCAGCCAGGTGCTTTCGAAAGCGCCTATGATCCATTTTGCCGTGCCGTTGTGGAAGTTGGAGAAAGCGAATCCGTTTTCGCCCATGAACTTCCCTAAGCCGGCGGTGAAAAGGTGTAGGGAAAGGAAAAGCCTCAAGGAGAGGAAGGCCCATGATTCGGCGGACCAGTAGAGGAGGGACCCATTTCGGTTCTTAGTATTCCGTGGCATACTTGTCTTCAGTTGGGGGTTGAGGGGTTGTGGCGTCCACTATTGAGCGCCGCGAAGGAATTTTTAGTTAGGAGGTTCGCCCGCGAGTTTTGGGACTCGTTTAAGGTTTTAACCATCCTTGGGTAAACAGCTCCTCTTTGACAACCTCATTTTCGCGGTGGAACCATTCCTTGCGGGTGGATTTGCGAATGATGTAGGTGACTAGCGTTGAGGTGTTTACGATGAAGAAAGAGTAGAGCAGGGCGGGCCAGAGGATGAGGCCTGCCGTTTCGCCGTCCCAGGATAGCATGATGATAGCGAATGCTAGGGGACCGTTTTGGATACCGGTTTCCAGGGAGACGGTACGGCTGCCTCGCTTGCTCATGCCGAGAATGCGACTGAAAATATAGCCGAAGAGGAAGCCTCCCAAGCCGAGTCCGATGCTGGTGAAAAGGATGGCGATGTCGGACTCGATCATTTGCTGGAAGTTGCGGGGCAGCCAGCTCGCGATGAGGAAGATGATGACGATGATGCCGAGGGCCGAGCCTGTTTCCTCCATGTTTTTGGCCCAACGTTCGCTGCGAGATCGCAGAAACATTCCTCCGCCGACCGGGACGAGACAAGCGACGAGGGAGAGAATGACGGACTTGATGTCGAGCTGGAGGTTTTCTGAGGTGAAGGATTGGGTATAGAAGGCGAGAAGCGCGGGCATGGCGATTAGGGCGGCCGCGGTGGTGATGGAACTTAGGGAAATGCTGAGAGCGAGGTCGCCTTTGGCGAAGTAGTTGAAGAGGCTGGAGGTAGTGCCGGAGGGGCAGCAGGCGACGATAATGATGCCGATGGCCCATTCGGGCCGCATGTCGAAGAAGGTGACCAGGCCGAAGGCGAGCGCGGGCATGATGAGGTATTGGGAGAGGAAGCCGACGACGAGCGCTTTGGGGGTTTTGGCGGCTTTGACGATATCCTTTAACGATAGGGTGCATCCCAAGCCAAACATGATGACCAAGATCATCACCTTGAGGAGGGTTTCTTCGAGGGGGGAGAGCATTGTTGGCTAAGCTAGGGCAATGGCCCTTGGGGGCCAGGATTTAATTTGGCATTGGAGAGGGGCGAAGGCGGATTTTCATTCTGTATGCGGTTGCGTCCAGGCGAGGATTTAACAATTGGAAGCAAATGTCGATTTACTGAGGGATGTTTCGCGTAATCGCAGTTTTACTCGTTTCGCTGTTTGGCGCGAGCGGTTGGACTCGTCCCGCCTTTGTGGAGGAGTGGGAGCCGTCGGCTCAGGATGTCGCTGAGCACAGAAGGGAAGTGTTCGTCGTGGCGCGGAACTATATCGAAGATACATTCAACTTGGTCATTTTGGATGAAAGCAATTTCAACCCGGTTCGCTTTAATTCAACGGGCGTTTGGGGGGATTTTGAGGCTCGGTTAAAGGAGCTTGGCGATGATCGCTACGAAGTCCAAGGATGGGTTCAGGCGAAGGGCTTGGACGATGATAGGATTTTTTGGAGCGTCGTGGTTTCCTCCCCTGTGGTGGACCCGAATGCGTGGAAGTATCGCCGTTTAGATGCTGAATACCGAGATGATCCGGAGGTGACGTCTTGGCGTTTCGGGGCTTTTCATAGCGTGCCTTACGATGCCGACTATTCCGAAGAGTATATCGCCAAGCTGGAACGCCGCAGCGGTCGCAAGACGAATGCGAGATAGCTGCTAGCGATTGACTGTTGGCTGTTTCTCTGCAGAAGGCTCCGCCTCAGGCTGGATGATAATCGCTGCTTAGAATTTTGATTGGAGAGTTTGGATGGGGAAGTATTTTCCCGGGCAGACGGTGTGATTGGGGTGAATCAGCTTGTGGCTAGTGAGACCGGAGTCCGCCATATTGGTTTTGTCCAAAAGGTAGGCGACGAGGGCTTCGAGCTGCTCCATCTGTCGCTTGCTGGGTCGGTGCGTTTCGAAGTTACCGATTAGGCAGATGCCGATACTGATTCTGTTGAGGAGGATACTCTTGAGGTGGCCGCCTTGAATTTGCTTTTGCCAGCGCTCGCCGATATAGATTTCGCCGTCTCCCATGCCGCGGCTGCCGTTGCCGATGACGAAGTGGTAGGCGAGGCCGTTTTCCATGCGGCGTTCTTCACGGTGGTAGCGGTCCATGCTTTTGGCTGAGTCGCGTCGGGTGGCGCTGTGGTGGATGACGATGTTCTTCCATTTGCCGGTGACGCTGATCTTGTTTAGGGACGCTCTAACGGAGCTTGGTAGAGGGGGATGCGGCGAGGTTTCGCTGAGGTGTTTGCCGGGGATCTTCAGAATTTGGCCGACGCGAATTTTGTTGGAGTTGCGGATGCCGTTGATTTTGGAGATGTCGCTGGTTTTGACGCCGTAGCGGGAGGCGATGGAAGAAAGGCTGTCGCCGTTTCGGACTTTGTATTCGGAGTATGGTTGCGCTTCGCCGGGGATGATCAGCTTTTGACCGACGGCGATCTTGTTGGCGTTGGAGATTTTGTTTTCAGATTTGAGGGCGTCGAGGGTGACTCCGTGAGCTTTTGCGATGTTGGAGAGGCTGTCGCCGCGCTTTACCGTGTATTCACGTTTTTGAGACGGAGCGTTCTTGTCTGGAATTTCGAGGGTTTGGCCGACGCTTATCTTGTTGGCGTTCGAGAGCTTATTGGCGACTTTGATGGAGTAGACGGTGACGCCGTATTTGGCGGCGATGGCGGAGAGAGTCTCTCCTTTGGCGACCTTGTGGGTGAGGCCTTGGGCGTGAGTGGCGAAGAAGAGGAGAATGCCGAGCGCAGTCGCTATGTGGATGAGACGCGGCATACTTGCTTAACTCTTCTTTTCTCCCTTCTTCTTTTTGATGAGTTTCTTGAGACGATTCCGATCTTCTTTGCGAACGATATAGCCGACGCATTTTTCGGTTCCGCAGAGACAGGGATGGTCTTCCCAATGTTCCAGGGCGTAGCCGTAGTCGAAGGTAAGTTCTTCGCCTTTTTTGATTTCACGGAGAGCGACGAGCCAGATCTCGCCATCAACGTTTTGGGCTTCAGCGTTGGGTTCGCAAGAGTGATTAGCTAGGCGCGCGATGTTCCAGTCGAAATTGCCGTCAATGTCCCATTTTTCGGTGAGCTCGAAAATGTAGACGGCGCCTTCGTCGCTTCTTTCGAGGGACTTGTCGTGTTGGTTGTTGCCGCGGCGAGTGGACTCGTTTTTGGTGATGCGCTCGCCGAGATACTGAATGATGTAATCGTCCTTGCGGATTCTCTTGGCGGCGAAGAGTCCTCGATTGTGTATTGAAGAACTGGATGCGGTGACAAAGGGAAATTCGGGTGCATTACCGTTTTTGTCGAGTCCGATGAAGACTGGCTTTTTCTTCCTCTTTTTCTTGGCGGCTGGTTTCTTCACTGCTTTCGGCATGGCGGGTGAGCGGTCGGTTTGCTTGCTGGGAAAGGATGTCTAGCAATTCGCTATGTTGGAGGCTTCTGAAGGCAATCGTTTTTTGTCGGCTTGTTTCGACTGGGGCGATGCGAATGCGGTGCTGGAGAGCTCCTTTTCATGAACTGAGAGGGATTAGACGCGGGTCGCTATTTCACGTAGGGGATCGTCATTGGGCCTTCGGGGAGGAGGGCGATGGGGGTTTGGGGGTCGCCTAGCTTTTCGAGTTCGGCGTCGATTGCATAACGGATGTCCGCGATCGTTTCGATGTGAGCGCGGCGGACGGAATCGGGTTCGAGTTCGCTATAAAGTTGAAGGCGGTTATCGATTAGGATTTGGATAAGCTTTTGAGTTTGCCATTGGTCTATCTCGGCGAATTTGGGGTCTTTGATCGAATCGAGAATGAGGTCTGGGGAAGCGTAACGATAGAGTTGGTCTTTGAAGGCTCCGTGTTCTGGGAAACCGTCGTTGCAGCGTCCGGCGGCAATGATGAGTCCGCCTTTGCTAGCGATCTGGTGGGCGGCGGCCATGCCTTTGACGGATTGGTAGAGGTTGAGGTCGAGCGGGTAGCCGCTGTTGGTGGTGACGACGATGGGGAATTTGTCTTCGACGCCGGCCATTGCGGTGTCTTTCGAAAATCGGCAGCCCTCTTCGTGAGCTTCGATTGGGTGTCCGCAGAAGTAGCGAGTGATTTCGTGTTTGTTGTTGAGGGTGACGTTTATGAGGAAGTCTACGGGAAGTAGGGAGCCGGCCGCGCGGACGTGGTTTTGGGTTGGGTTATTTTCGATGAGGCCCCAACTGGACCGAGGGTGCGCGATATTGGCGAAGCTGTGGTATTGCATGATGGCGTCGAGATTGGCGACGCCCGGGAAAACGGCTTTGTAGCCGCCGGAGAAGCCGGCCATGAAATGGGGCTCGATGAAGCCCATGAGGATGCGGCGGTCGGCGGTAATGTAGTGCTTATTGAAATACACATCGTAGCCGAATGATGAGGTTCCGGCTTTGGTCATGGTGTCGTAATTGCGGGCGTTGTGATTGACGATGCGGTAGTTATCGACGACGTCTTGGCCCACCATGCCAATGAGCTCTTCTCTCGTATTGCCGCGGTGGGTACCGGTACCGATGATTATGGTGAAATTTTCGGCGGGGACATGGGAGAGTTCTTCGAATAGCCAGGGGAGGAGCCGATCGCTGGGAAGGGCTCGGGTGATGTCGGGTATGGCGATGGCGACGGTTTCTTGGGGAGAAACGAGCTCTTTGAGGGGAGGGGAGCCGATTGGGGACGCGGCGGCTTCCTGGAAGGAGGCCTGTTCGTTAGAAAGCCCTTCGATGAAGCGGGGGCGAAGGATAGTGGCGTTTAGGCCTGTGAGATCGAGATCGAGACCGGTTTGTCCGTAGTCTAGTGTAGTTATCATTGCTTGAGTGGTTTGCGTAGGTTTGGTCTGCTGACTTGCGCCTGTTCTTGGAGAAGCGTTTCAGCCTGCAATATCGAAAGGTGTATGAGAAGCGCGGATGTACTTACTGGACACTCTCTTAGAAATTGGTGGTATGGATTTAGTTCTAGGTTAAGGGGGAAACGAGAATTTTCTAGAGGTTGAGAGTAGAGCGATTGTTGATGCGATACTGAGTGGGAGTGGTTTTGATTTCTTGGCGAAAACGGCGAGAAAAGTAGAGGGGGTCATCGTAGCCGACTTGTCGAGAGATTGTGGATACAGGATTATCGGTTTCGACGAGGAGTTGGCGGGCTCTTTGCATTCGGAGGCGGGTCAGAAACTGAGCGGGCGGGCTGCCGACGCGCTTTGTCCAGTGGCGTCGGAAGGTGATAGAGGAGAAGCCGAAGCGGTCGGCGATCGAGTCGATAGAGATGTTTTCGTTGTAGTGATCTTCGAGCCATTGGCGAGCTTGGTCGATGCGGTTTGAATTCGCAGGCACGGATTGCTTGGCGTCGGGGGTGAGGGTTGAGATGATGATTAGTTCGCAGAGTCGATCAAGGTAGTCGATTTGGGAATCATCCCAGTTTCTGAGGAGGCTCACGATGTGCTCGGCTTGTTGGGCGATGCGCTGCGGGTGAGCGATGGGCCAGGGTATGTTTTCCGTTGGATGAAGATTGCGCTTCCGTAATTCGGGAAGGCTTGAGCGGTCGTAGATTATGTAAAGTTCGGTCCAGTTATCTTTTGGACCGTAGTCCATGGGTTCCTCCGGCCATTGAGTGATGACGCAAGGGGATTGAACGGGATTCAGTTTTCCTTTGCAGCGGTAGTTGCCAGAGCCTGAGAGGATGAGAGAAAAGTTGTAGGATGGGAAACTCTGCTGGACGCGGTCGGAGGTAGCTTTGTGGACGAGACCGATGGCAGTGGTTGGGAGAGGGCTTGGAAATTTGCGGGGTATAGGCTCGAGGTACTTGACTATATTCTCCATGTGAATGATTGAAATATCTATTTCAAGGGTTGAGTCGAGTCTGTATAGTGATCGAAAAGTTAATATCCCAAATTTCGATAGTATGAAGAAAGCATTGTTTTTCGCCGGTGGTTGGAGTGGTCATGAGCCTTTGGAAGCGTGTGAGGCGGTGTCTTCGGCTTTAGAGAAAGAGGGCTTCGAGACAGAGGTCACGGAGGATTTGGATTTGCTTTTGGATGATGAGAAAATTGGGGAGTTGGACCTGATTGTGATGTGCATCACGATGGGGGAAATCACCGGGGATCAGATGAAGGCTCTGAGCGCGGCGGTGGAGAGCGGGATTGGCTTCGCGGGTTGGCACGGGGGAATGTGCGATGCGTTTCGCTCCAACACCG